>CAYPCL010000032.1:0-6522 GCA_964409215.1 uncultured Candidatus Saccharibacteria bacterium
AATAGGAAGATATTCGGCTAAAAAAATATTGAAAGAGATGAAAATTGATCCGGCTAAAAAAAGCAAAGATTTAAAAGAAGAAGAATTATCCAAAATCAGAAAAAAAATAGAAAGCAAATTTAAGACAGAAGGAAATTTAAAAAGGGAGATTATGAATAATATTAAAAGGTTAAAGGAAATTAAGTGCTGGAGAGGTTCAAGACATACTAAAAATCTGCCGGTTAGAGGCCAAAAAACCAGAAAGAACTCCCGAACGGTCAGGGGAAATGTAAGAAGAACAGTCAGTTCCGGCCGTAAAGCAGCTCCGGCTCCAAAATAATATGGGCAAGAAAAGAATAATTAAAAAAACCAAGGAAGAGATTCTAAGAGAGAAGGAAAAGATAGAAAAGAAACTAAAAAGAGATATTGCCGTTAAATCCTCCGGTAAGATAAGGGAAGGCAATGTTTATATCCATTCAACCTACAACAATACCATTATTACTTTAGCCGATAAAAAA
This sequence comes from uncultured Candidatus Saccharibacteria bacterium, assembly GCA_964409215.1. Taxonomy (GTDB): domain Bacteria; phylum Patescibacteriota; class Minisyncoccia; order Minisyncoccales; family CG1-02-41-26; genus CAYPCL01. The sequence continues at coordinate 498 of CAYPCL010000032.1, forward strand.
GGAAATGCCCTCATTTGGAAATCAGCCGGGAATATCGGTTTTAAGGGAACCAAAAAAGGAACTTCTTATGCCGGCTCCCAAGTAGCCAAAGTAATAGCCGGAATTTGTAATAACTTAAATCTTAAAAAGATAAACGTATTTGTAAAAGGAGTGGGCGGAGGACGTTCGGGCGCTTTAAAAATTCTGGCCAGTCAGGGATTGGAAATAGAAAGTATTGAAGATACAACGCCGATTGCCCACGGAGGATGTCGGCCTCCAAAACGCCGAAGAGTTTAAATTATGAGAAATAAAGTTTGTAAAATTTGTCGAAGAACGGGCCAAAAGCTTTTTTTAAAGGGAGAAAAATGCTATTCTCCAAAATGTCCTTTTCTTAAGAAATCTTATCCTCCCGGCCAGAAAAGCAAAAAAAGAAGAAGCAGGCGTCTTTCCGAATACGGAAAAGAGCTTTTGGAAAAACAAAAAGTAAGGTATTGGTACGGCTTGTCGGAAAAACAGTTTGCCAACTACGTCAAGAATATTTTAAATAAAAGAGGGGAGATTCAAGATACTTCCTTAAGATTGATTAGAAATCTTGAGAAAAGGTTAGATAATATTGTCTTTAAGCTGGGGTTTGCTCCTTCCCGAAAACAAGCTCGGCAGTTGGTAAATCACGGTCATTTTCTTGTCAACGGCAAAAGCGTCAATATTCCTTCTTATCAAGTAAAAAAGGACGATCTTATTTCTCTTAAGGAAAGCAAGAAAAAGAAAAGGATTTTTGGGAAAGATTCTTTGAATTTATCCAAAGTTGAAGTTCCCAAATGGTTAAAATTGGATAAAAAGAAATTAGAAGGGAGGGTAATGGCCGAACCTTCCTTTGAAGATGCAGGAGTTCCCGCTGAAATTCCTGCAATATTTGAATATTATTCACGTTAATTTTAAGGGTTTCTAAGCTCTTTTTATTAAATAATTCTTATTATTCAATAAAAGGAACTTAACTCTTTCATTATGATTTCATTACCAGATAAAATAAATGTTAATAAAAAGGGGGAGAATACAGCAGTTTTTGAAATAGAACCCTTCTACCCGGGTTACGGTGTAACTATCGGCAACAGTCTCCGAAGAATTTTATTATCCTCTCTGGAAGGAGCCGCTGTTACCGAAGTAAAAATCAAGGGAGTAAATCATGAATTTGCCGATTTACCCGATGTTTTGGAAGATGTTGTTATTGTTTTAATGAATCTGAAGAAGATGCGCTTTAAAAATTACAGCAACCAGGTGGAAACTATTCATTTAAAAGCCAAGGGTGAAAAGAAAGTAAAAGCCAAAGATTTTAAACTTAGTCCTGAACTGAAATTAGCCAATCCGAATTTGGATATTGCCACCTTAACCGGCAAGAAAGCCAATCTTGAGATTGAAGCCAGAGTTGAAAAAGGAGTTGGTTATGTTTCCAGCGAAGAGAGAGAAAGAAAAAAATTTGATGTTGAAGCCATTGAATTGGATACCGCTTTTTCTCCGGTCGTAAGAGTTAGTTTTAAGGTGGATAACGTCATAGTGGGCAAGAGGACGGACTTTGAGAAATTGAATTTGGAAATTGAAACCGACGGCACTATCACTCCCAGAGAAGCTTTCAACCAGGCGATAGACATTTTAATGAAGCATTTTTCCTCCTTCTTAGATCTTATAAATCAGAAAAAAGAAAAGCCGGCTTCCAAGGATGGAAAAAAGATAAAAATAGAGGAAATTGATATTTCCGAAAGAACCAAGAATGCCTTAGCGGAAGGGGGAGTCAAAACTCTCGGCGGATTAATCAGAAAAACAGAGGAAAGTGTTTCTAAAATTGAAGGTTTGGGGGACAAAGGATTAAAAGAGATTAAAAAGGTGCTTAAGAAACATAATTTGGAATTAAAATGAGAAAGCTTAAGAGAAATAAAAAGTTTTCCAGAAAAAAAGATCAAAGAAAAGCTCTTTTTAAAAGTTTGAGCCGGGGGCTTTTTTTGAAAGGGAAGATAAAAACTACCGAAGTTAAAGCTAAAGAGTTAAAGAAAATAAGCGAAAAGTTTATCACCAAAGCCAAGAGAGGGGATTTAAGTTCAAGAAGATATCTCTTAAAATTCTTCTCCAAAGACTTGGTTGATAAATTAATAAAAGAAATAGCTCCGAAGTATAAGAGTAGGGAAGGAGGTTATACCAGGATTATAAAGCTGGGTCCCAGAAAAAGTGACGGAGCAGAAATAGTAATAATTGAACTTCTATGATTAAAAGAGAAATTCATAAAATTGACGCTTCCAACGAACCTTTAGGCCGTTTAGCCACAAAAATAGTTTTTTTATTGAGAGGCAAGCATAAGCCGAGTTTCCTTCCCAATATGGACGGAGGAGATTTTGTGGAAGTGGATAATATTGAAAGAGTAAGATTGACGGGAGGAAAAGTTCAAAAGGAAATCCGCTATTCCTACAGCGGTTACCCGGGCGGTTTAAAAAAAATTCCCTTAAAAAAGATTTTCAAAAAAGATCCGGCTAAGGTTTTGAGAATAGCTGTTTGGGGAATGTTGCCCAAGAATAAATTGAGGGCCAAAATAATAAAAAGATTGAAGATAAAATAAATTATGGTTGAAGCTAAGAAAACAAAAAAATATTTTGAAGCTGTCGGTCGGAGAAAAGAATCGATAGCCAGAGTGAGAGTTTTTACCAACAAGAAAGGAATAACGGTTAACGGAAAAAAAATTGATGAATATTTTCCCACTTCTTTTCTTAAAGAAAAAGCCAAAGCTCCGATGACTAGTTTGAAATGCGAAGAGAAATTCGGCGTTGAAATTTTAGTTAAAGGAGGGGGAATTTCTTCCCAAGCCCAGGCCTGTTCTCATGGAATTGCCCGGGTTTTGGTGCTAATCAACCCTTATTTCCGAAAAAGATTAAAAAAGGAAGGATTCTTAACTCGGGATCCCCGGGCCAGAGAAAGGAAAAAATTCGGCCTTAAGCGAGCCAGGAAGGCTCCCCAATGGAGTAAAAGATAATATGCTCAAAGAGTTGGTTGACCAATATTATTCGGATAGAAGAAAAGATAAGGATAAGTTTCATTTCTACATAACCGATGCGGGAAGATGCCCCCGTTCGGTTTTTTTTAAATTTAAAAAAGCTCCGGAAAAAGAAAAAGACCCCCGCCTTTTAAGAATATTTGAACATGGAAACTCCATTCACCGCCTTGTGATGGGAGCTTTCTTCGGTTCTCGGGATATTTGTGTTGTAGCCTCGGAAATTGGAACTCCTCCCCAGGAATTAATCTCGGGCAGAGCTGATGCTATTATCAGCGTTAATGACGAACTTTATCTGGTTGACATTAAGAGTATGAACAGTATGATTTTCCGAAAAATGACTGCTCCCAAAAAAGAAAACCTTTATCAAATTCAGCTTTATCTCCATTATTTCGGAATTAAAAAAGGTGTTCTTTTCTATATGGACAAGGACAGGCAGGAGATAAAAGAATTTATTGTGGATTATGACGAGAAGCTTTGCCATAATCTCCTCAATGGTTTTAAGGTGTTAAAGGAGAAAATAGATCAAAACATTATTCCTCCGGTTTTAGCCGATTATCCTAAGAATTGGCAATGCCGATACTGCGATTTTAAAAAGATTTGTTCTTTAGCCGGCCGGAGTGAGTTAAAATGGCCGGATCTCAAAAAAAAGATTGAAGAATATGAATAGATTGAAAAGAGAGTTTTTTAAAGAGCCGGCTCTTAAAACAGCCGAAGATATTTTAGGCAAGTATTTAATTAGAAAAATAGGATCAAAAAAGCTTGAGGGAAGAATAGTTGAAGTCGAAGCTTATTTAGGCGAGAAAGACAAGGGAGCTCATGTTTACCGAGGAAAAAGGACTAAAAGAAATGAAATTATCTATTCCGGAAACGGTCTTTGTTATATTTACCTGGTTTACGGGATTCATTGGCAATTGAATATAACAACAGGAGGGAAGAAGCCCCAATGCCTTCTTCTAAGAGGGTTGGAAATTAAGGGAGATAAGAATTTAACCAATGGGCCGGGCAAACTTTGTCGCTGGCTAAAGCTGGATGAATCTTTTTACGGAGAAGATTTTATCAAGAGCCGGAGAATATGGCTGGAGGATAGGGGAGATAACAAGGAAGAGATTGTTAAGACTAAAAGAGTGGGTATTGACTATGCCGAAGAATGGAAGGATAAGAAATTGCGTTTCTATCTCAAGGGGAATGAGTTTGTTTCTAAAAGATAAACCATTCCAATAGTTCTTCTATATCAGAATTTCCTATTTTCCCATCTCCGTTGAAATCAAGAAGATTTCCTTGAAAAAATAAATTATTTTTATTCCAGAAGGAGAGAATAATGCCAAAATCTCTGACATCCACTTTTTCATCAGAGTTAATATCCGGGGAAAGAGCAGTTTCTGAATAATAGCTTTCAGGATCAAGCAATCTGACATGATGGCAGTAGCCGACTCCAACTTGAGACATTCTATTTCTATAATACCTATCCTGAAGAGGGGTAGGATATTTCTTATCAGTTAATTCAGTATTGGTGTAGATTCTTACTTCCTCATCCATAACAACAACAATATCATCCCTATTATCTCCTATTATATCGCCGGTCATTATATTGCTATGCTTGATTTTTTCACTATTAATTTTAGAGTAATTTTTTTCATGCCACCAGGAATTATGGTCAACTAATTGCATAAAGCCGAAAAATGCGCCAGTTCTGAATAATTTATAAAGGCCTTTGTTTTCCCACCAAACTGTTATTCCCGAAAAACTAACATCAGCCCAGGGAGTTGATCTGATTATTTCCATTTTTGAAGAAAGAATAAGATCAGAATTGGGAAAATCCGGTTCTCCGTCCCCATCGTGGTCGTAATGGCTGTTGTTGGCGTAGATTTCCCAACCCGGCCATTCTTTTGATAATTCCCCGGTCCAACCACAACCATGAAAATGTTCATATTCTTCTCCTTTTAATATAGAAATTATCTTTCCAGAAGATAAATCAACAACACTCACACTTCCTTTGCCGGAAACATATGCTTCAATACCATAGACGATTTCCAGCCCCGGGTTATCATAATCAATGTTGCCGGGTAACATCATATCTACTGTTCCTCTCCGCCAACCGGATTTGTGAAAATGGGGTAATCTGTTGTTTAAGGTCCAAACTAAGTTGCCGTTTTCATCAATCATATTTAATCCCTGAACAATTTCATCATTGCCGTCGTTGTCATAATCAATAATTTCAATACTATGTCCGGCACAACTATCTCCAAGCCCAACTTTTTTCCAAAGAGGGTTTAAATCCTTGTTATAAGCCTGCAATTTAGTAGGATAATACATTCCGTGCTGAACTATAATACTGGGATCTTTTCCGTTTAGGTAAGCGATAGCGATTATGCTTCTGTTTTCGTTTCCCGACCAAGGTTTGGGAAATTCTGTTTTTTTCTTTATTTCTCCCGTTTCTCCGTCAATCACCGCCAAATAATAAGTATAGCCTCTTTTTATTTTGGTGATTATTTCCGCTTTGTTGTCTTTATCGATATCCCAAATAATATAGGGATGTACCCAATCATTTCCATGTTCATCATTATATCCTATATCAAAACTCCATAAATATTCTCCTTTTGAATTGTAAGCCTTAAGATTATACGGAGTTTCTTCGTTTACCCTTATACAATTATTTTTTTCTCCGAATATTTCCTTATCGCAATGATGGTGTTGATAAGTTTCATAGTATTTTTTCAATTCGGATTTTAATTTAAAATTGTGCCAGCAAACATCACAATAACTCGCCGGGGTTCTAAAAACATAATCGTATTTTCCATCACCGTTGAGATCTCCCATCACTAATTTGCTTGCTCCATAATATAATTCCGGCATAGGGATAGAAATATAATTTCTGTCTCCTTCCACTTTAACCGTAGCCTTATTAGAACTCTCTCCCTCTTTGTTGTAAAGTTCTCCTTTAATTAGATAATTATAAGTTTTTCCCTGTTCAATTTCTTTATCCAGATAATTAGTTGAATTGGAAATAATAGC
>CAYPCL010000033.1:0-5926 GCA_964409215.1 uncultured Candidatus Saccharibacteria bacterium
TGACTAACTAAAACTTGACAGAAATTTTTTTTGGAGTTAAGTTGATGAATATATATGAGAGGTAAGAAAAAATATTATCTAACTAAAGAAGGGCTGAAAAAGATCAAAAAAGAGTATCAAAAACTGCTTAAAACAAAAAAAGCTGTTCTTCAAAAGGAAGCTCCGCCTTTTCTTCATTCCGAAGAATTAAATACGGAGTTCATCGCTTTTAAAGAAAACTCCGATTACCTGAATTCCAGGTTGGAGGAATTGGATTACATTTTTAACAACTATGAAATTATTCAAAAACCCGCTTCCCAAAAAGAAAGAAAAAGAGTTAACTTGGGAGCCAAGGTTTTGATTGAGATAAACAATCAGGAAGATGAGTTTATGATTGTGGGAACCCTGGAAGCTGATCCTTCGGCCGGAAAAATATCCAATGAATCTCCGGTAGGCAAAGCTTTATTGGGCCATAAAGAAGGGGATAAAGTCTCCATTTCTGCTCCAGCCAGTTTGACCTATAAAATTAAGAAAATAAGCTATTAAAAAAAAGAGGGTTCCAACCCTCTTTTTTAATGAATCATATGAAAAGAATACTTTTCTTGAGAAATATTAAAAAGCTTAAAAAGAAAAAGAGGAAAATTTGGCAATTGAATAAAGTAAAAGATCCCGAAAGCATATCCAGTCATATTTTCCGAGTGGCTTTTTTAAGCTGGCTTTTGGCCAAGGAAAAGGATATTGACACCGAAAGAGTAATAAAAATGGCTCTTCTTCACGATATCTGCAAAGCTTTGACATTTGAAGAAACCATTTATGACAAAGTTCTTGATAAAAAAAGGGAAGTTCTTAATAACTTTCCTAAATTAACCCTGAAAGAAAAGAAAAAATATTATTTGGCAAAAGAAAAAAGAGAAGAGGAAGCCTTTAAAAAACTTATTGAAAAACTGCCCGAAAAATTTAAATATGAAGTGGAAAAAATCTGGTTTGAATTTTGCAAAGGAGTTTCCAAAGAATCAAGGTTTGTCTATCAGGCAAACGAAGCCGAAAACCTGCTTCAGGCTTTAGAGTATAGCCGAGAGGAAAATAAGATTAATAGAAAAATTTGGCTTAATTGGGGAAAGAGAATTTTTGAAGACCCAATTTTTATAGAATTTGAAAAATCTCTGGAAAAGAGATTTTTCAAAAAGAAAGGAAAAAGAACGGAAATGGACAATGTTGTTGATTTTCTTATAAAATTGGGAAAACTAAAAAGAAGAGCGAGGGAAAAATGGGCTTTAAGGAAAATAAAAGATCCTGAAAAAATAGCCGATCACATATTCTCCACTACTTTAATTGCTTGGATGTTTGCCAAGGAAAAAGGATTAAGGAGCGGAAAATCAATTAAACTCTGCTTGGTTCACGACCTTCCCCGAATCAGCTCAAAAAGAAATTATTTTAATTTATTTTTCCCTAATTTCCGGGAGCAAGTTAAGACAATAATGAGCCGGCCCGAGGAATTTACCAAATCCATCAAAGAGAAGCTTTTGAGGATGATTAAAAAAGAATTTATTGTTCCTCATTCCAGCCAGCGGAGCAAAAACAAGGAATCCCAAAAGGGTTACAGGGAAGATAAAAAAATTATTAAGAATCTAATCTCTCGTCTTCCCACTAATTTAAAAAGGGAAATATTTAAGTTTTGGGATGAATATGCTCAAGGTTTAACCGGAGAATCGTCTTTTGTCCAGCAAATAGATGTTATTGACAATCTTTTCCAGGCTTTGGAACATTACCGGGAAAACAGTGATTTTCCCATAGATTTTTGGTGGGCGGAGATTGGAGAGAAGATAGAAGAGCCTCCGCTTTTGGAATTTGTCGATTTACTCTATAAAAAATCAAAAAAGACTTCTTAATGGCCGAAAAGAAGAAAATCCATATTGGAACCTCAGGTTGGTCCTATCCCCATTGGCAGGGAATCTTTTACCCCGAAAATGTGAAATCAAAAGAAAGATTGGAATATTTTTCCCGTTTTTTTGAAACAGTGGAGATAAACAATTCTTTTTACCAATTACCCGGCGCTAAAACTTTCTCCAGTTGGAAGAAAAAAACCGGGGATAACTTTCTATTTTCAGTTAAAGCTAATCGTTTTATCACCCACATTAAGAGATTGAAAAATGTTAAAACTGCTTGGAAAAAACTTTTCTCCCGGGCTGAAAAGTTGGAAGAGAAACTTGGCCCGATACTGCTTCAATTTCCCTCTTCTTTTAGATGTGATGATAAAAATTTCAAAAGATTGAAAAATTTTTTAAATTATCTCAGTCGGGATTTAAAAGTTGCTTTTGAATTTCGCCATCAAAGTTGGCATTGCCGGAAAGTTGAAAATCTTTTAATTAGGAATAAAAAAGCTCAAGTTATAGCTTATTCCTCCGAATATCCCAATAAGGAATTGATAACCGCTCCTTACATGTATATTAGAATGCATGGTCCGGGAAAACTTTTCTCTTCCGATTATAATTCAAATGAATTAAAAAAATTATCAACTAAGATAAAAAAATGGCCGGCTGACGAGGTATTCGTTTACTTTAACAATGATTACAAAGGACACGCCCTGAAAAACGCCCGCTTTTTAAAAGAAGAATTAAACAGCTAAATTTGATATAATATTCTTATTTATGAAAAGAAAAATCCAGTTTATTCTGACTTTAATCTTAGGGCTTTTTTTGTTTGTTTTTTTAATGAAAGAGGTTGGTTGGGATAAAATAATCAAAGCATTTCTCCTCCTCTTCAGTTTTAATGGCTTTGTGGTTGTAGTTTTAACTTTTATTGCCGGTTTTTTAAATTGTTTGAGATGGGATTTTATTCTAAAAAAATTAACTAATCGTCCTCATTTCAAGAATATTTTTAAAATCTGGGCCTCCGGTTACAGTGTTAGCTATTTGACGCCGATAGCTCTTTTTGGCGGGGAACCGGTCAGAGCCTATTTTGCCAAAGAAAAATACGGCTTAAAATGGAAAAAAAGCGCCGCTTCGGTAATCATAGACAGAATATTTGATTGGACTCTTTTTTTAATATTCACCACGGGCGGTTTCTTAATTTTCCTTTCTAATGGAGTCATCGCTTCCAATAAGGTTATTATTACCTCGATTCTTCTAATTGGTGTTCTCTGTGTTTTTCTAATATTTTTCTATTCTAAAATTTTAAGAAATAAGAGCATTCTGGAATGGTTTTTAAAATTCTTCAAAAAAAATAAGTTATCCTCCAACAATGTTTTTTTTGAAACCGAACAGGAAATAATCAATTTTCTATCCATTAAAAGCAAAAGATTTTGGCAGGGAATATCCATTACTTTATTCAGATATCTTATTATGGTTTTAAGAGCGGTTTTCCTGGCATTTTTTCTAGAGGAAAGCTTGACTCTTGTTCAAGGTCTGGGAATTTACGGCTTGAGCAATTTTGCTCTCTTTTTCCCCATCCCGGCCACCTTGGGAACTTTGGAAGTCAGCGGAGTCGTTGCTTTCAGCGGACTGGGATTTACCATGGCTGCCGGGGCCATATTCGCTATGGTTATAAGGGGGGGAGATTTGATATTGGCTTTAATTGGAATATATTTTTTGGTTAAAAACACCGCTTCCATAACCGGAGAAAAGATTCTAAAATTTATTGATAACCTAAGGAAAAATGGCAAATCAAGAACTGGCTAAAATTTTTTATGAGTTGGCTGATTTCCTTGATTTGGAGGGAATTCAATTCAAGCCCCGAGCTTACAGGCGGGTTGCCTTTCAATTGAAGTCGCTGGAGAAGGACATAGAAGATATTTATAAGGAAAAAGGTTTGGCCGGGATTAAGGATATTCCCGGTGTCGGAAAGAGCATTGCCGGGGAAATAGTTGAATATTTAGAAAAGGGGAAAATAAAAAAACACCAAAAATACAAGAAAAAGCATCCTTTCTCAGTCAGTGAAATTATGAGAATTGAGGGCCTGGGGCCGAAGACAGCCAAAGTCCTTTTTAAGAAATTGAAAATTAAAAATATTAGAGAGCTGGAAAAAGCAATTAAAGAAGGAAAACTTAAGAAACTTCCCAATTTCGGACCCCGGAAAGAGAAAAATATTTTGGAAGGTATAGAATTTTTAAAAAAAGAAAAAGAAAAAATGCTTTTGGACAGCGCCTTTTTTTCAGCAGAAAGATTAATTAAAAGAATGGAAAAAATAAAAGGAGTTAAAAAAGTGGTTGCCTGCGGCTCTTTAAGGAGGAGAAAAGAATTAATCGGAGACATTGATTTTCTGGCTTCAGCCGGCTCTCCTTTAAAATTAATGGAAGAATTTTGCTCTTTTCCCGAAGTAGTTAAAATTTGGAACAAAGGGAAAACAAAATCATCGGTGAGGTTAAGAAGCGGATTTGATCTTGATTTGAGAATTGTTCCGGTGAAATCTTTCGGGGCCGCCCTTCAATATTTTACTGGCAGTAAAAAGCATAATATTAAAATGAGAAAAATTGCCGGAGAGAAAGGATTTAAGCTTAATGAATATGGATTGTTCAAGAAGGGAGAAATGATAGCCGGGAAAAAAGAGAAAGAAGTTTACGGTTCTTTGGGAATGTCCCTTCCTCCCCCCGAACTAAGGGAAGACAGGGGGGAAGTTGAATCCGCTCTTAGGGGCGAACTGCCTTCTTTGGTTGACTTGAAAGAGATAAAGGGAGATCTTCATTCTCATTCCGATTGGGACGGAGGAGCCGACAGCATTGAAGAAATGGCTGAAAAAGCCAAAGAGCTCGGCTATCAATATCTTGGCATCAGCGATCATACTAAATTTCTAAAAATAGAAAAAGGATTAGATGAAAAAAAACTTCTTAAACAAAATAAGGAAGTTGAAAGAATAAATAAAAAATTAAAAGGGTTTAAAATTCTCCACGGTTGTGAAGCCAATATATTAAATGACGGCTCTCTTGATGTTAATGACGGAATTTTGGCAAAATTGGATTATGTTATCGCTGGCGTTCATTCCAATTTTAAAATGTCCAAGGAAGCAATGACCGAAAGGATTATTAGGGCTATGGAAAACCCCCATGTTAAGATAATATCCCACTTGACCGGAAGGCTTCTCCTAAAAAGAGAGGCTTACAAGTTGGATATTGAGAAAATTTTTAAAACGGCTGAGAAAGAAAAAGTTATTTTAGAAATCAACGCTTCGCCGAAAAGATTGGACTTAAATGATTTTAAGATTAAAGAAGCGATTAAGAGGGGAATCAAGCTGGTTATAAGCAGTGATGCTCATCAAAAGAGCCAATTAGAGTTGATGAAATACGGCCTTTTTACCGCCCGCCGGGGCTGGGCTGAAAAAAAAGACATTTTAAACACTCTTTCCCTCTTAAAATTAATTAAATTTCTCAAATGAAATTGAACATATTCTTAAATAAAAAAATCCCCAATCTTATAAGCTTTTTGATTATCTTTGTTTTTACTCTTGTTTTGGCAACGACAATAATTTTAAAGGCGAAGAAATTAGCTGATTTGGAGGAAATAAGACCTTTCCCAATCAATCCTCCCAGCTATGATTCCAATTGAAGCATTTCCCTTTTTAAGTTAAAATGAAAACAAATGAAGTTAGACGATAAACAAAAGGATCTCATATTGGTCGGATTGGGGATATTGGCTATTGTGGCCATTTGGCTTTTGTCTAAGTTGGTTTTTAAATAAACCGGCTTTAGGGAAAGAGAAAAATATTTCTTCAGAGTGATAATAAAAAAGTAAATAATTTTTTAAATCATGCTTCCTTTAGTTGAAACACCCGTTCACAAATTAAGAGATTATAAAGCTGTAATTCCTAAAAGTCTCTATCAGGAGATAAAGAGTTTGGCTAAAAAAACCAAAGGTTTGAAAATTGCCATGATAAACTCCACTCCTCGCGGGGGAGGAGTGGCCGAAATGCTGAAAAGCTTGGTTCCCCTAATGAAAGACCTGGGGTTAAATGTTGA
>CAYPCL010000034.1:0-5753 GCA_964409215.1 uncultured Candidatus Saccharibacteria bacterium
GGGAATTGGCGAGCTTTTCCCTTTCCGAAGCCGATGTCTTGAGAAAAGCCGTAGGTAAAAAGATAAAATCCCTTTTAATTATCCAAAAAGAAAAGTTTATCAACGGAATGATTAAAAATAAAATAAATAGAGAAACGGCTCAAAAAATATGGGAGTGGATTCTTCCTTTTGCCCAGTACGGATTCAATAAAAGCCACAGTGTCGCCTATGCCACCATCGCTTATCAAACAGCCTATTTAAAAAGCCATTATCCGGTTGAGTTTATGTCTGCCCTTTTAACTTCAGAAAAAAGCAACATTGATAGAATTGCTTTTTTAATGGATGAATGTAAAAATATGGATATAGAGGTTCTTCCTCCCGATATTAATGAAAGCTTCAGAAACTTTTCCGTTGTTCCCAAGGAGAATAGAATAAGATTCGGCCTTTTAAATATTAAAAATGTCGGGGAAAATATTACAGAAACCATAATTAAAGAAAGGAAAGAAAATGGAAAATTTAATTCTCTGACTGATTTCGCTTCCAGGATAGATTCCCGGAATTTCAATAAAAAATCCCTGGAAAGCCTGGTCAGAGCCGGCGCTTTTGATGATTTTGAGGAAAGAAATAAAATACTGGAGAATATGGAGAAAATCCTCTCTTTTAATAGAAGCGTGAGGCAGAATAAAATAAACGGCCAAAAAAGCTTGTTTGACAAGGGAAAGGAATCCCCTTCAATTAAGTTAAGCGAAGGCGGTTCCATGTCTACCGAGGAAAAGCTTATTTGGGAAAAAAAACTTCTCGGCCTCTATATCTCTTCCCATCCCCTGGAAAGCGTCAAAGAAATTATTGGGAAAAAGGCCCTTCCTTTAAGAAAATTAAAGGAGAATAACATAAATTACAGAATAAGGGTAGCCGGGGTAGTCTCCTCCATTAAAAAAATAATCACTAAAAAAGGCCAACTTATGGCTTTTATGGAGATAGAAGATTTAACCGACAGGGAAGAAGTGGTTATTTTCCCTTCCGTATTGGAGCAGTACAGCGAATTAATTCAGGAAAACAGGCGAATTTTTGTCAGTGGACGAGTTGACAATTGGCAGGATAAGTCTAAAATTATCGCTGAACAAATAGAAGAAATAAGAAAAAAGTAAATTTATGGAAAAAATCCGCCATTCTTTATCGCACATATTGGCTCAAGTAATTCAAAACCTCTACTCCGAGGTAAAATTTGGCATCGGTCCGGTAATAGAAAATGGTTTTTATTATGATTTCGGAAATATGGAAATTTCCGAGAAGGAATTGCCGAAGATTGAGAAGGAAATGAAAAAATTAATCAAAAAGGATATTGAATTTAAAAAGAAGGAAATATCCAAAGAAAAAGGAAAAGAATTATTTAAAAACCAGCCCTATAAATTAGAGCTTATTGAAGAATTGGAGGGAGATAAGGTTTCTATTTATCAAAGCGGTGATTTTGTTGATCTTTGCAAGGGTCCCCATGTTAAATCAACGAAAGAAATTCCCGTTGAAGGCTTTAAATTAACCAAGTTAGCCGGAGCTTACTGGAGAGGAAAGGAAAGAAATGATATGTTAACCAGAATTTACGGAATTGCCTTTAAGAATAAAAAGGAATTGGAAGAACATTTAAAAAAGCTTAAAAAAGCCAAAGAAAGAGATCATCGCCTCTTGGGAAAAAAATTGGGAATATTTATGTTTGATCAAGAAGTAGGTTCGGGCCTCCCCCTCTGGTTGCCCAAAGGAGCGGTTCTTAGAAAATCAATAGAAGACTATCTTTATAAAGAGCTTTCCCGAAATAATTACCAATGGATAACCACCCCTCATATCGGTAAGTTGGATTTATGGAAAACTTCCGGCCACTGGGAAATGTACAGGGAAAATATCTATTCTCCTATTGAGATAGAAGATGAAAAATATTTGATAAAACCAATGAACTGTCCTTTTCACGTAAAAATATATAATTCCGAAATAAGAAGCTACAGAGACCTGCCTCTTAAATATGCTGAATTGGGAACTGTTTACAGATACGAAAAATCAGGCACTCTCCATGGTTTAACCAGAGTCAGGGGCTTTACCCAGGATGATGCCCATATTTGGTGCACCCCGGAGCAATTGGAAGAGGAAACTGTCAAACTTTTGAAACAGGGAGTTAAAATGCTGGCTGATTTCGGTTTCAATGATTTTAATATTTATCTTTCTACCCGGCCTGAAAAATACGCCGGCCAAAAAGAAGATTGGGAAAAAGCAACCGATACTTTAAAAAAAGTTTTAAGAAAATTAAAGTTCAAATATCAAATTGACCAAGGAGGAGGTGTTTTTTACGGTCCTAAAATTGATATTAAAATAAAGGATAATTTAGACAGAGAATGGCAATGCACCACCATTCAAATTGATTTCAATCTTCCCGAAAGATTTAATATCAACTTTGTGGATAAAAAAGGAGATAAAAAAAGGCCTTTTATGATTCATCGGGCTTTACTCGGATCCATGGAGCGTTTCATCGGAGTTCTCTTGGAACATTACGGCGGAGCCTTGCCTTTTTGGCTTTCGCCCGTTCAAATTCAAATTCTTCCTATTGGAGAAAAACACTATGAGTACGGAGAAGAAATTTCCAAAAAATTAAAAGATTTAAGAGTTGAATTAATCAAAAAAGATGAAACAATCAGCAAGAAAATAAGGGAGGGTGAAATTCAAAAAATTCCCTATCTTCTGATAATCGGAGATAAAGAATTAAAGAATAAAACAATTAGTGTAAGAGAAAGGTCAAAAGGAGATATTGGTCAAAAAAAAGTCGATGATTTCTTAAAAATAATAAAAAATGATTAAAAAAATATTAATAGCTTTAATAATTCTTATCATCCCTCTTTCTTTTGCTTTTGCTCAGGAAGATTTGGGAGTCGGAGAACCTGATATTCTTCCCGGCAACCCCTTCTATTTCCTGAAGAATATAAGGAGAGGCATTCAATCTTTTTTCACTTTTGATTCAGTGGGAAAATTGGAACTTAAAGCCAATCACGCCTCGGAAAGACTTTTAGAAGTAAAAGAATTGGCGGAAGAAAAAAAGGAAGAATTATATGATAAAGCCATTGAAAATTACCAAAAAGCCATTGAAAAAATAGCAGAAAAAGCTGAGAAAATAAAGGAGAAAGCTCAGGATAATCCAAAAATAAATAGTTTTTTGGATAAATTTACCAGACATCAAGCTCTTCACCATAACATTCTTGAAGAATTAACAGAAAAAGTTCCTGAAAAGGCTATGGAGAGAATAAGAGAAGTTAAAGAAAGGCATCTCGAAAAATTCGGTGAAGTTATGGAAAAACTGGAGGAAAAAGAAAGAATAAGGGAAAGACTGGAAAAAAATCTGAAAGAAGGAGATCCGGTTGAAGGTTTGAAAAGAATGAGATTTTTGAGAGATATTGAAGATAAAGTTTCTTCAGGAATTAAAAATGAAGTTAAAGAAATTAGAAACAGATTTTCCCAGGAAATAGCAGATAAAATGGAGAACATAGAACCGGAAATAGAGGAAAAAATTCAGAATTATGCTGAAAAAATTAAGAACGGAGCGGAAAGAAGTATAGAAATGATTGAGGAAGTTAAAAACAAAATAAGAAATCCCGAAGCCAGAAGAAATTTAGAAGAAGTAGAAAATAAAATTAGAGAAAATGTGAGGAAAGGATTAAGAAACTCGGAATAAGGAAGATTAAAAAAAGCAACTTTACTCGAGCTGCTTTTTTAATTAAGATAAAAATATGAAATACCATATAATCACTTTTGGTTGTCAAATGAATAAAAACGATTCGGAGAGAATCGCCGGTTTTTTAAAAGAAAACAATTATCAAGAAACCTTTGAGATGGAGGAAGCTGATTTAATTGTGGTAAATATGTGTTCGGTCCGCCAATCGGCCGTAGATAGAGTTTACGGCCTTATTCCGAAGCTCAAGAAGATGGAAGCTAAAACAATATTAACCGGCTGTTTTCTAAAAAAAGATTTGAGGAAGCTTTCCTTAAGTTTTGATCATATTTTAAAAATAAAAGACTTAGCTAATTGGTTTGAAAAAACGAACAGAAGTTATTTTAAAATCAAACCCGAATACAAATCTTTTCCCATTGGCTATGTTCCCGTTTCCACCGGCTGTAATAATTTTTGCAGTTATTGTGTGGTCCCCCGCACCAGAGGCCCGGAAATTGATAGGCCGGTTAAAGAAATAATTAAAGAAACTGAAAATTTGATTGGAAAAGGATATAAGGAAATTTGGCTTTTAGGCCAAAATGTCAACTCTTACGAATATAAGGAAACAAATTTCTCTTCTCTTTTGAAAAAGGTAGCTGATATTAGGGGGGATTTTTGGCTGAGATTCACCTCTCCCCATCCCAAAGATTTCTCGGATGATTTAATAAAAGCAATGAAAGAAAAGAAAAAAATAACACCCTATCTGAACCTTCCTCTTCAATCGGGAGATGATGAAATTCTCCGGAGGATGAACAGAAAATATGACTCAAAATATTATCTTAATTTAGTTAAAAAAATTATATCTTGGCTCTCAGGCATTGAAAGTTCAGGCAAAAGTACGCAAACCCTTTTAAAATCAGCATAATCTTTACCAACAACGATTTTTTCGTAAAAACTTTTAGAAAGAGGAATTTTTATCTCTAATGCGTTTGCAAGTCCATATGGACATCCATCTTTTTTGTCTGTAAATGCTATATCTCCATCAATCAAACTTTTACCGTCTGGCATTGCACCATAACTTTCTATTAACTCTCCAATATCATTTACAACTTCTTCCATGAGCTTGTCCACTTCATCAGGTTCTATTTCAATTTTATAATATTTTTTATCTCCAGTGGGTGCCCATCTTTCCCCTTTGATGTCTGGGCGATTTAAATCATCAAGATGTTTCTTAGCTTTTTTATAATCGTATTCAGTAATTTTATCTTCTTCGTTAATTTCTTTAGTATTCTCCATTTAAATCATCTCCTTGATTTTGTATTAATCTGTAATTTTTAACAAGTTTAACGTTTGGAATTATATCCTTCATCTGATGTTCCAAAATTTTAGCTCTTCCGTCTTCTTCAGGGGGATTAGGCACTTTGAAAAGCACGTTATAATAATTATCTCCTATGCTAAAATCTTCTAACTTGATAACAGATGAAATATTTTTTATCTTTTCAATTTCCTCTTCAGTAAGCTTTTCATCCAAATAAAAATGCCTGCTTGCAAAATTACCCTCGTAATCTATTTCTCTACTTTGGAATTCAAAATCTTCTTTTTTCAAATAAACATTATCTATAAAATTCAAAAATCCCTCAACAGATTCTTTCATTTCTGGTTTTATCTCAAAGTATACATACTTTGTTCTGTCATTCTTATCTTCAATTTTTATCATACTTTTATCAAGAATCCCTTTTTTCACAAGTTGAAATGCAAAACCGGCTAGCGTTTGGTCGTTGCAGAGTCTTTCAACAAGCCCATCCACTGTATTATCATATTTAGATTTTCCATTATCTATAGCGTTTAAAACAACATAATCCAAATATAAATTTCCAACTTTATCTTTTGCTTCTTCTATAAATTCTTCTTTATATCTCTCAGTTTCCATCTTAATCACCTTCTTAATTTTAAAAATCCTCCACCCTCATTTTCACTTCATCTTCTCCTTTGAACACTCTCATGTTTGACTCTTTCATAATGTAAACCTTCCTAGTATCATCTGCTATGTCATCTCCAGAAACACTAAAATAAACTGGGTCTTCAAAATAGT
>CAYPCL010000035.1:0-5291 GCA_964409215.1 uncultured Candidatus Saccharibacteria bacterium
TCATATGACCGGTATTCTATACTACCTGGTGTTGCACTTCAAACTTTAATCTTGGAAAAACTAGATAAAGGAGGTGATTCTTTATGAAGTGCCTAAGATGTAAGAGGGAAGTGGATGAAGATAGTGTTTATTGTAAGTTTTGCGGAAAGATATTGAAGGTTGACTGTCCTAACTGCGGAGAAAAAGAACCTCTTAAAGCGGTTTCCGAGAATATTTGTCTGAAAGAGCTGAGGAAAGCCAGAAAAAAGAAGAAAGATTTTATAGAGTTTGGATTGGAGAATTTTGCTTTTCCTATTGCAGCAATGGCAGCAATAGTGATTACATTTAGCTACGTCTATCTATTTAATATCCGCCTATATTCAGATCTATCTCCTTTCTTCCTCCTATCTGTTTCTTTTCTTTTTCTTCTTTCTCTAATTATCTTCCTTTTCTTAAT
This sequence comes from uncultured Candidatus Saccharibacteria bacterium, assembly GCA_964409215.1. GTDB lineage: Bacteria > Patescibacteriota > Minisyncoccia > Minisyncoccales > CG1-02-41-26 > CAYPCL01. The sequence continues at coordinate 437 of CAYPCL010000035.1, forward strand.
TGCCGGAATAGTTAAAAAAAGAAGGAGAAAGAAATTCAGACGCTTGTTTCCCGAAAAAGAGAAGTTAATAGAAAGAGGAAAATCCATAGGCTTATAAGGTCTATGGATTTTTAATTAACTGATTATTTGTTAAAATATAGCTATGCGAGAAAACTGGCATAGTCTTACAAAAGAAAAAACGGCTAAGATTCTGAAAACCAACCTTCAAAAAGGGCTTTCCCGGGAAGAGGTTGAAAAAAAATTGGAAGTTTTTGGTTTAAACTCCCTTCCCAAGAAAGAACCTCTTTCCAAATTAAGGATATTTCTTAAGCAGTTTAAAAGCCCTTTGGTTTACATCCTGGTTATTGCCGGAATAATCACTCTAATTTTGAATGAATTTAACGATGCTATAATCATCTTTGCCGCCGTTATTTTAAACACCATAGTTGGATTTATTCAAGAGAACAAAGCTACCAATACTTTTGAAAAACTAAGAAATATTCTTCATCTCAAGGCCGTTGTTTTAAGAGAAGGAAGAGAAAAAGAAATAGACCAGGAAAAAGTGGTTCCTGGGGATATTGTTATTCTAAAAAACGGGGGGAAGGTGCCGGCTGACGGCAGAATTATTGAAAGTTCAAATTTGAAAATAAACGAAGCCGCTTTGACTGGAGAATGGGTTTCAGCTGATAAAAAAACTGAGCCGATAGCCAAAGAGGAACCTTTAGCTGATAGGGATAATATGGCCTATATGGGAACAATAGTCTCCAATGGAGAAGGAAAAATGCTAGTTACCGGAACAGGTAGAGAAACGGAACTGGGGAAGATATCAGAAATGATTAAAACAACCAAAAAAGAAAAAACTCCTTACCAGAAAAAGTTAATTATACTTTCTAAGATAATTGGCATTATAATCTTGGTTCTTACTTTTATTATTTTTATCGGGGGCCTTTTAGCCAACCGAGGTTTCAAGGAAATGTTCACTACTTCAATAGCTTTGGCTGTAGCTGCCATCCCTGAAGGACTGCCTGTCTCTTTAACGGTTATTTTAGCCATTGGAATGCAAAAAATCCTTAAAAAGAGGGGACTGGTCAGGAAACTTTCTTCGGCCGAAACCCTGGGCAACACTTCAATAATTGCCACTGACAAAACTTTAACTTTAACCGAGGGGAAAATGGTTGTTGAAGAAATTATCGGAGAAAATGAAAGGCGAATTTTGGAGGCGGCTGTTCTCTGTAATGAAGCTTTCATAGAAAATCCGGAGAAACTGGGGCCTTTTTGGAAAATAAGGGGAAGGCCGACCGATAAAGCTCTTTTAATGGCTGGAGCCGAGAAAGATATTTTCAAACATAAGCTTGAAGAAAAAAGAAAGAAAATAGAAGAAATTCCCTTTAATAATGAAAATAAATTTATTGCCACTCTTCATCGGGGAGAAGGGGAAAATATTCTTTCTATTTCCGGAGCTCCGGAAAAAATAATTGAAATATCTGACTTAAGTGATGAAGAAAAAAGAAAGAAAACAGAAAAATTAAAATCAATGGCCAAAAAAGGCTTGAGAATAATTGCCCTGGGCCAGAAAAGGATTAAGGAAGATAAAATAGAAGAGATAGATGATTTGGAATTTTTGGGCTTTATAGGTCTTAAGGATCCCCTAAGAAAAGGGATTAAAAAATCAATAGATCTCTGCCGCCAGGCGGGGATGAACCCCATTATAGTAACCGGCGATCATCTTTTAACAGCCAGAGCGATAGCCAGGGAATTGGGTATAAAAGCGGATAAGAAAAATATTATTGAAGGGAGAGAAATGGAAAAAATGTCCGACCGGGAGCTTTCGGAGAAACTTGATAAAATTAAGGTTTTCGCTCGAGTTGAACCGGCTCACAAGTTAAGAATAATTGAAGCTTGGCAGAGTAAAAACAAGGTTATTGCTATGACCGGAGATGGCATTAATGACGCTCCGGCTTTAAAGAAAGCTGATATCGGAGTAGCTTTGGGTTCGGGAACCGATGTGGCTAAAGATATTTCAGACTTAGTTCTTTTAAATGACAATTTTTCGGTTATTGTAACCGCTATTAAACAGGGAAGAATAATTCTGGATAATATAAGGAAAGTTATTACTTATCTTCTTTCCAGTAGTTTTACCGAATTAATTTTAATAGGAATAGCTTTAATTTTTAATTTACCTTTGCCGGTTACAGCTGTTCAAATTCTCTGGGTTAATATTATTGAAGACGGGCCCCTGGGACTCTGTTTGGCTTTTGAGCCCGGAGAGAAGGATATTATGAAACAAAAACCCAAAGACCATAAAATATCCCTCTTAAACTCAGAAATGAAAAGTCTAATCTTTATCATCGGCTTTATAACCGATCTTTTTTTGTTGGGATTGTTCTTTTTCCTGGTTAATCATAGTCATTATGCCATTGAGCATATTAGAACGATAATATTCGCCGGTTTAACCATAGATTCTATTTTCTATATTTTCTCCTGCAAAAGCCTCCGAAAAAACATTTGGCAGATAAAGCCATTTTCCAATAAATATCTTGTCGGAGCTTGGTTTCTGGGAGTGGTAATGCTTTTACTCTCCATTTATATTCCTTTATTTCAAAATCTTTTAAAGACAGTTCCCTTAAACTTTTATGATTGGCAGTTGATTTTTGGAATTGGTTTTTCTAATATTATTTTAATTGAATTAACTAAATACTTTTTCATTAATAAAGATAAAAAGAATTTATGACTTTACTTTACATTATAATATTCGTTGGAGCTTGTATTGTTTTGGTTAAATCAGGAACCTGGGCCGTAAAATCACTAATTAAAATAGCCCGCAGCTTGGAATGGAGCGAGTTTTCACTGACTTTTATTTTTATGGCTTTGACAACTTCTCTGCCCGAATTATTTATCGGCCTCAATTCCGCTCTTCATAAAGTTCCCCAACTTAGTTTTGGAAATATTATCGGGGTAAATATATTTAATCTGACCATAGGAATAGCCGGAGTGGTAATTGCCTCTAAAAGAAAAATGAAATTAAAAACGGAAACGATTAAAACCGCTTCCTTTTATGCAGCTCTTTTTATCTGTTTTCCCTTAATTTTAATGCTTGACGGAACCGTCTCCAGATTTGACGGAATTATTCTTTTAATTTGTTTAATTTTCTATTTTAGAAAAATTATTTTTAAAAGAGAAAAATTCAAAAGAATATTCAGAAAAATAAATAGGGAAGAAAAGAGGCAAAGTTTTAAAATATTTTTAAGAGACTTGGGGATATTCTTCGGTTCCCTGGTCTTGCTTCTGCTGTCAGCCGAAGGAATAGTCAGATCGGCTAATTTTCTGGCTTTAGAAATAAGTCTTCCTCTGGTAGCCACGGGTATCCTTTTTATTGCTTTGGGAACGGCTCTGCCGGAACTGATTTTCGGCATAAAATCGGTTAAGATGAGGCGGGAGGAAATGGCTTTGGGAGACTTTCTGGGAACAGTTGTTATAAACTCAACTTTAATTTTGGGAATAGTTAGTATAATTTCTCCTTTGAAAATAACGAGTTTTCTCCCTTATATTTTGGGAATAGCCTTTACATTTGTCATTGCTGCTATTTTCTATATTTTCTCCAAGACAAATTTGGAAATAAGCAAGAGAGAAGCCTATATCCTGATGGCTGTCTATATCATCTTTATCTTCCTCCAATTTGCAATTAACTAATTGATTTTTCAAATTAAAATGTTATCATAGCTCTTAATGACAGATTTGGTTTTTATTATAATAATCTTCCTGATTGTTTTGGGAGGAGTAATAATCTTTAAAAAATCAGAAAAGGACAAGAAACAGGATGAATCAATAATAAATTTGGAAAGGCGTTTAACTGATTTAATGACCGGCCAGCTCAAGGAGATAAGAGGGAGTGTGGATTCTACTTCCCAGGCAATGCAGAACCAAATTTCTTCTTTTACCAAGGAAACTACGGCTATCAGGGAGAGAATCAAGCAAATGCATGAGAAAGTGAAGGATGTTTCCTCTTTTCAGGAATTATTCAAAGCTCCCAAAGTAAGAGGAGGCTGGGGGGAAACCAGTCTCAATTATCTTTTAAAAGAGCATTTTTCCCGGGAATTGTACCAGAGCCAGCATCTTTTCAGTTCGGGAGAACAGGTTGATTTTGTCATTAAACTTCCCAACGGAAAGTTTCTCCCGATTGACTCCAAATTTCCTTCAACCAATTTTTCTAAAATGAGCGAAACTGAAAATGAAGAAGAAAGGGAAAGATTCAAAAAAAAGTTCCTGGAAGACGTTAAGTTTAAAATAAAGCAGATATCTTCCAAATACATTCTTCCTTCGGAAAATACAGTTGATTTCGCTTTAATGTATGTTCCGGCCGAAGCCATCTATTACGAGATAAACGTTAAAAACAGTGAGTTGGCCGAATTCGCCCAATCAAAGAAAGTGATACTGGTTTCACCCAACACTCTATTCCTCAGTTTAAGCGCCATTCAGCATTGGTTTAAAGATACTCAGATCTCCCGACAAACTCAGGAAATATTGAAGAGATTGACTAGAGTCCAGGAAGATGGTAAAAAGTTAATGGATGATTTCCGAAAATTGGGTTCTCATTTAAAAAACGCTTATTCAGCTTATGAGAACTCGGAAAAAAGAGTTTCCTTATTCGGAAGCAGAATAAAAAAACTATTAGAAAACAAAAAATAATATGGCATTTGCAGTAATAAAAACAGGCGGAAAACAATACTTAGTTGAGCCTAAAGATAAAATAAAAGTGGAGAAGCTAAAAGCTGAAGAAGGTCAGGAAGTTATCTTTGACCAGGTTTTGCTTTATGAGAAAAAGAAAAAATTGGAAATAGGCAAACCCCTACTTAAGAAAAAGGTAAAAGGCAAGGTA
>CAYPCL010000036.1:0-5097 GCA_964409215.1 uncultured Candidatus Saccharibacteria bacterium
GAATACCGTCCATGCGATAGCGAATTCTCAGATTATCCTTGGTCGGTTCAATATGAATATCGGAAGCTCCCCCTTCCACTCCCTGGCGGAGAATAACCGCTACCATCTTAATAATCGGGGCTTCTTCACTAAGGCGCTTTTGGCCTCCTTCAAACTGAACTTCTCCTTTTTCGGCTTTTTTCTCCTCAAGAGCTTCCTTTTCCAGCTTGCCCAAAGCTTTTTCCATTTCTTTTTTCGGCGAATGATATTTGGAAAGATAATTTCTAAAAGTGGCAAGAGAAATCAAAAAAACTTTCGGTTTGAGTTTGTGTTGTCTGGTTAAAAATTTGAGAGCTTCCTGGGCCTGAACATCCCGGGGATAGACCATTCCTATTTCTAAAATCCCCTTATCTTCATCCAATCTCAAAGGAATCATCTTATAGAATTCCACCGATTCCCTGGGAATAATGGAAATTGCCTTGCTTCCCGCCTTTTTGGATATTTTCTCTTTAAGGGGAATTTTAAAAAATTTACTTTTAGCCTGAAAAAGAGCCTTTTCATCCAATAATCCCTTGTCTAAAATTAATTCCTCCGGTTTTCGGCCGGTTTCTCTTTCTTCGCTTTTAATATCTTGGGCTTCCTTTTTTTTAAGAAATTTTTTATCGCTTAAGTAATCTATTAAATCCATGTTAATAAGGGGTGAAGGGATTATTTCGCCCTATTTCATTGGGTAGTTCCAGGCCTTCAAAGGCAGAGAATTGCCCCAGAGTTAAAACCGGGGAAGGAATACAAACTGCTTGGCCTCCCCGACTGTCGCTGACAGTCAGTTTGGGGGTAAAAACCCCGTTCTTTTTGTAAAAATGAAGAGTTTGTTTTTTGTTAGAAGTCTCACCGTCGCCAAATTCCCATTTGAATTCCAATTCATCTCCATCGGGATCAAGAGCTTCTCCTCTAAAATTGAATTGAAAATTATCCTGGGAAAAACCTTCCGAAGGTTCAACCCGGCAGAGGGAAATAATGGGATTGAGATTGGAGGAAACGATTATTTCCTTTTCAGCCGAAGCAGTTATTTCTTTGGTTTTTTTCTCTCCTTCCTGATAATAATCAAACAAACCTTCAACTAGCAAAGAAACCCTATAACTACCATCTTCGGGATAACTGCATTCCGCCCGGTAGCTTCGATCAGGAATTTTAGGGGAGACCGAATCATATTCTCCGTCGGATTGGCAATCAAATTTATAACGGAAGCTACCCGAAACTTTTTCATTTAAGACAGCTGATAAGGTCGCCTTTTGAGAAGATGTTCCCTGTTGGATACTTAAATCAACGCTAAACTCAGGCGGAGAAACTTTAAGGGGTTCGGTGAAAATCTCCCAATTTATTTTCATAAGCTCCGAAGATTGGGGAACCTCGGGAATACTGATTTCTTTTTTTTCAAAAACTACTTCGGTCATAAGAATAATAAGGCAGACTATTCCCACTCCCAGGATAAAGTATTTGAATATTTTTTCTTGAGAAATATTATTAAACATAAATTAGTCGAAATAATGAACTTTTACAATTAAAGATATGGCTAAAGAACTTTCGTCTTTCCTTCTTATGTTAATCAAATCTAAATCAAACATTCTGGAAGAACTTTCCAAACTTTTCAGAAAAGATTCAAAAGCCGAGAATTTTCCCACTAAATTAACGTCAAAATAGGCTGTTTTGAGGCGGCCTTCTTCTTTTTCCTTTCGGGGGTTTTTGGTTTGATTGAAGGAATTTAAAATCAAGCCGTTTTTAATCGATTCCTTCTGGAAAAAAGCGGTTAAATCGGCCATGGATACTTCTTGGGGAATGGCTCTGTTGATTTTTTCCAGTGAAGATCTATATTCCTCCAACTTGGATGATATCTCCTTAAATTGGCTGATTTCCTTTTCTCTCTGAGCTATTTTGGCTTCCTTCTCTTCAATGGATTCATTCAATTCTTTAACCTCGCTCCATTTGGGGAGAAGAAAATAAATGATAAAAAGAAAAATGACCAGGAATAAAATTGGAAGAAAAAACTTTTTTCGCATAAATTACTTGTTAATTAAATTATCGGAAAAATTAAACCTCAACCCTATATTAACCCTGTTCTCGCGGGAGAGAGTTAAATCGGAAGCTTCTATATTTTCTATTTCCCCGCTTTCCTTGAGAATTAAAATTTGTTCTCCGGCCGTTTTGAAACTACTGGTTTCTCCGGACAAGACAACGCTCTTGGTTGGAAAATCCATTTTTAAGGATTTGATTTCTAATTTTGGATGGCAGGAATTCTTTAAAAAATCAAAGAAAAGAGAAATTTCTTTGTGTTCTTCAACTAATTTTGAAAAATCCTTTATCTTATGGGAAGTTGTTAAAAGTTCTTCCTCCAATTCCGTCTTTTTCTTTAAGTTGGCTATCTTCCTCTTTAATTGTTCGTTCTTTTCAACCAGAGAATTAGCCTTAATTTCCAAATTGAAGAAAAGGCCGGCGGCAATTAAAGCCAATAATATTAAAACAAGAAAGGATATCCTGACGGGACCCGAAGCCTTTGGTTTGGATTTTGGAATAATTTTTACTAAATCTTTTTTCATAAATTATTAGTTCTCCAGCCCCATTAATCCTACGCCTACCGCCACGGCAAAAGAAGGACCTAATTCCTTTAGCCTTCCTTTAAGCTGGCTGGGGCAGGAAAGAGCTGAAAAAGGATCGGGGATGCTGACCTTTTTTTTAGTTCGACTTTCTAAATATGTTTTTAGACCGAACATTGAAGAAGTACCTCCGGTTATAATAATTTCTTCTATCTTCTTTCCTTCGCCTCCATACTTGCTGCAAAGATTGTTTATTTCCAAACCAAGAGAGTTCAATTCCCGGGCGATAATCTCAGCCGCTTTCTTATTGTCGGGATTAAGACCTTCTTCTTTTTTGATTCTCTCTGCTTCATTCCAATCTAAATTGAGATTGTCAATCAGCGCTTTGGTAAGGGAGCTGCCCGATATGTCAAAGCTTCGGCTGACTTGGAGAGTTTCATCTTCAATAATGCTTATAGTAGTGCTCTCCCAGCCGATATCAACCAGACAGACGGGTTTCTCGGATTCCCTTTTGCTGATTGAGGAACGAATGAGGCCGAATACCTCCGCTTCCATGGCCCTTAAATTAACTTCGGCTGAATCGGCTATTTTCTGATAGCTTTTTAATATCTTATTGGGAACGGCCACCAATAGAATCTTTAAAGCAAAGCCCGGGTAAGTTTTTTTCTTTTCCAAAACATGCCAGTCAAAAGAAACTTCCGACAGCGACAGGGGAATGTGATGGCGGGCTTCAAATTCAACCGCTTTGGGAACTTCTTCTTCATTCATCGGAGGAAGAGAGAAATTAGTGAAGAAAGTGGAAAAGTCGGGAATGGAGAAGGCAATCCTTTTGCTCTCAAAATCGCTTCGGGCTAAAATCTCTTTGAGAACCTTTGCCGTTTGGTCGATTAAAAACATTTTTCTCCCTTCTTGGAAGGTCTCTATATTCAAACTGCTGGGAAAAGTGAATCGGGCGTAGTTTTCCAACTTCTTTTTTCCTCCCAAGCCACTGGAAATTTCCACAATTTTAATGGAAGCAACTCCGATATCTATTCCTAATGCTTTTTTACTGAAAATACCCATAATTGATTTGTATTATTATATCATAATTTTAGAATAGAAAGTATGTGGAAAAAAATACTTGATATTATTTTCCCTCAATTCTGCCTGAATTGCGGCCGAGAAGGATCCCTTCTTTGCCGGGATTGCCTTTCTTTAATCAGGCTAGCAACTAATCAACATTGTCCTTTCTGTTCCAAACCGGTTAAGGGAATAAAATGCTTTAAACACCGAAAAATGAATTTAGACGGTCTTTTTTCAGCCGCCCCCCTGGAAGATTTCGTTCTTAATAAGGCGGTGAAAAAATTCAGATCTTCCCCTTTCTTAAAAGAACTGGCCGAACCGCTGGCTTATTTAATAATATCATACTTTGAATTATCAGAAAACCGCTTCCTTAGAGAAAAAAGAGATAATTCTTTTTTTATTCCCATTCCTCTTGATAAAAAGAGGAAGAAATGGAGAGGCTTTAACCAAGCTCAAGAATTAGCCGTTCTTTTATCAAAATACTATAACATTGCTCTTTCCACCAATCTCTTTAAAATTAAAAAGAGCCGACCTCAAAGAGAACTGGCTCCGGATCAAAGAAAAGATAATCTTTTTAATTCCTTTGCTTTAAAAGAACCGGAAGAAGTTAAGAAAAAAACAATCTTCTTGATAGATGACATTTTCAGCAGCGGCTGGACCATGGAGGAGGCTTCAAGAATACTCAAAAAAGCCGGGGCCGAAGAAGTTTGGGGGATTACAGTAGCCAGGGAAAATATTAAAAACTATGAAAATAAGAGAAATAGAATCTAAAACTATTTTAACCAAAAGCGGGCTACCGGGAGTTGATTACTGTATCAACCCCTATACCGGCTGCTCCCACGGCTGTATTTACTGCTACGCCCGTTTTATGAAAAGATTCCACAACCACTCGGAAGAATGGGGAAAATTCATAGATGTGAAGGTAAATGCCCCGGAAATTTTAGAAAAAGAACTGTCAAAAAATCCCAAAAAGGGAGTTATTTTTCTGGGAAGCGTAACCGATGTCTATCAGCCGATTGAAAGAAAATATGAAATTACTCGGAAAATATTGAAAGTGCTGTCAAAATATGATTTCCCCGTTTCAACCTTGACCAAATCTGACTTAGTCGTCAGAGACAAAGAATTATTTAAACAATTGAAAGATTGCGAAATCGGATTCAGCTTTTCTTCCTTGGACAAGGAAACATCGAAGAATTTTGAGCCCTTCTCCTCTTTGCCGGAACAGAGAATCAAAGCCCTGAAAGAAATTCATGATTTTGGGCTGAAAACCTACGGTTTCATCAGTCCAATCCTGCCGGGACTGACAAATTTGGAATCAATTTTCCAATCCCTTCAGGGAAAAATAGATTATATAATGGCCGAGAGTTTAAATGTGAGATACGATAACCGAGAACCCATTAAAAAACTCCTTGAAGAAAGATATCCCCATCTTTTGGATTTTTATCAATCGGGACTTACCGGAAAA
>CAYPCL010000037.1:0-1003 GCA_964409215.1 uncultured Candidatus Saccharibacteria bacterium
TTTAATTAAAGATATTCAAGATAATTTTATTTATAAAAAATTTGAAAATATAGGTAATTTAAGAGATTGTATTTTACATAGTCTAATATCATTTTTAAAAGATAAAGGAAAAATATCTAAAGAACCATTTGATGAATTAATTAATAGAAATGCAGCTTATGATGATATTAATGAAAAGTTAGTAGAAGACTTTTTAAAAAATAGAGCTATAAAGCAGGAATTAAATATACCAAGTATATCTATTAAAGATTTCCTGTTAAAAACAATCAGAGTTTTAAAAAAAGAAAAAAATAATTTATATTCAACAAATGCTGCCATTCTTTTTTTCTGCCCAAACCCGCAAAAATTTATTCCTCAAAGTAGTATTAAAATTGCACGATATAAAGGTGTAAGCAGAGCAGAATTTCTTGATTCCAAAGAAATCAGTAGTTCTTTATATGATATTATTGATAATGCTGAGAAATTTTTTCAAAGAAATACACGTTTAGCAAGTAAAATTGTTGGTTCTAAACGAGTAGAGATAATGGAATACCCTTTCGAAGCTATAAGAGAAGCCTTGGTTAATGCTATGGCGCATAGAGACTATAATCGTTCCGGTTCTAATATACAAGTAGATATTTTTGATGATCGAGTCGAAGTTCTTAGTCCAGGTGGGCTTTTACCAGGTTTAGATATAAAAAATTTAGAAGGAATACATGAGACAAGAAACAGGAAAATTTGTGAGATTTTACATGAAACGAAAGATATGGAAAGATATGGAACAGGTATCATTAAGATGAAAAAATTTATGAAAGGTCACGGATTAACCCCACCTGATTTTATCCAACCCGGAGATTTTTTTAAAGTAGTGTTTTATGGGCCTGGAGAAAATATACTAGATTTAATTCCTAGTATACCTGAGGAAAGACAAGTAAATTTAGAGGATCATGGTTTAAATGAAAGACAAATAAAAGCATTATCTCTTATGGTAAATAAAGGGGAAGTTATAACAAATAGGAAGTAT
>CAYPCL010000037.1:1013-5036 GCA_964409215.1 uncultured Candidatus Saccharibacteria bacterium
GTATAGAGAATTATTTAAAGTATCCAAAAAAACTGCTGCATCTGATTTAAAAAAACTGGTTGAAGAAGGGCAAATTGTGCAGAAAGGAAAAGGCAGAAATGTTAGATACTACGGGAAATAAAAATACACGATTATTGCTGAAATTACACGATAATTACACGATTAGTAAACTGTATTTAGAAGAAATAAAGAGATTCATATTAAAACTTCGATTAATAATAAGAGCCAGTTGTAAAATAAGCTAGGTTTTTAGTGTAAATTTAATGTTGTTTTGGAGGAGATGAATGAGGTGTTGGTGGCATGATATTTAAGGAGGATTTATGAATAGTAAATATCCCTGTGGTTCGGAATGGCGAAAATGGGATTTGCATTTCCATACTCCAAGTTCATATGATTATAAGGATAAATCTTTATCGAATGTTGATATTATAAACTGTTTGAGCTGTCATGAAGTAGCCGCTGTTGCTATCACCGACCATCACAAAATTGATATTTTGCGTATTGAAGAACTACAAGAATTAGGGCTAAAAACTAATATTACAGTATTTCCAGGAATTGAATTAACAACTAACGCTGGTGGTAGTGAATCAATTCACATCATTGGTATTTTTTCAGAAAAATCAGACTTAGATACTATTTGGGCAAAAATTTCAGGAAAACTTGATATTACTGAAGGAGATATTAGGAAAAAAGGTAAAAGTAATGTGTATGTTCCTTTAGACGATGCTGCAAAAATAATTCATGAACTTGGTGGAATTGTTTCAATACATGCTGGTCGAAAGACTAATACAATTGAAAATATTACTAACGCATTACCATATAAAATGGCACAGAAAAGAGATATACTGAAGTTCATTGATATTTTTGAGGTAGGTAAGCCAGAAGACGAAAAGGAATATTTAGAGAAAGTTATTCCGAATATTGAGGATGTTAAAAGGCCTGCAATAATATTATGCTCTGATAATCATAATATTAATGAATATGCCTCAAAATCGAATTTGTGGATTAAAGCAGATCCAACTTTTGAGGGTTTAAAACAAATACTTTATGAACCAGAGCCTCAAGATCGTGTTTGGATTGGTTCGGATATTCCATACCAAAAGGAAAGTTATCAGATAATTAAAAAAATTAAATTTATTAATACAAAAGACTTTCCAGAAGAAATTAAGTTTAATCAAAACTTATGTTCAATTATTGGCGGTAGATCAGCTGGTAAATCGGCACTTTTAAATTATATTGCACATGCTATAGATCCAGAACTTGTTAAAAAAGAATTAGAAATAGAAGGGGCAGGAGAAGGAGAAGAATATCACTGGGGAAATATTTCCATAGATTATGAGGTAGAGTGGCAAGATGGTTTTATCAGTGAACACGAGAATTCAAATACAAGAAAAATAATATACTTGCCACAAGGTTATTTATTCGACAGGAGTAAAGACCCCAACGAAATAAAAAAAAGAATAGAGCCAATATTATTTAATAAATCTCCTGATTTTGAAGGGAAATATGAAAAAGCATTAATAGAAATTGATAATTCTAATGAAAAAATAGAAGAATTAATTAAGAAGTGGTTTCGTTTATCAGCTCAAATTGATGAATCCAGAGAAAAGATTAAAACATTAGGAGATAAGGAATCCATTAAAAAGGAAAAGAAAAAGATAGAACAAAAGATTGAAGATTATAAGAGAAAGTACAGTTTAAGTGAAGATGAGACTAATCAATATCAAGATATTAAAAACAAATTGGGAGAATTCAAACGTAAAATTGAACAGTTCAAAAAAGACTTAGAAGATTTTCAACTTATTTTTGGTAAAAATGAAGTTTTTCACGATATCAAATTAGAACTCGAACCTTCATTGGAATTGTTACCAGGAACATTAAGAGAACTATTGGATAAAGAATTGAACAAGAATAAAGTAGAAATTTTGGAAAAAGTTAATCACATAGCTCAACAATATAAGAAAGAACTTATTGAAGACATAGAAAAATTCAGCAAAAACAGTCAAAAAACGTTAAAAAATAATAAAAGTTTATTAGATAAATATAGTAAGAAGGAAGAGCTTGAAAAATTAATGACTAAGTTTAGTGAATATGAAAACATTTTAAAAAGTATAAAGAATCACGAAGAATTTATTGTAAATAATAATACAGAATCAAATGAGATAGAAGAACAAGTTAGACAAATTATTCAAATCAGAAAAAGCACAATAAAAAGCTTAGAAACCGCAATAATCGAATTAGAGCAAGATAATTCAGAAATAAGATTTGACATTGATTATAAGGTAACAGACGACAGCTTAAACAAAGTGGCTAGAAAAGTAAATATGAGAGACAATTCCGAGTTTGTTAATAATCATGATTTTATAAAAGACCAAGATTATTTATTTAGAGAAAAACCGGATCTATTACTAAAAAATATTTATTCCGGAAAACAAAAAATTAATTCGGGATACGAAAAAGAAGAAATTGCAGTTGACCTATTAACATTAACTGAAACGATTTTATTTGTTGGAAAGATGGAAGGTGACTGTATAGGTGGTTTCTCAGAAACCACGATGACTCCCGGACGGAGAGCACTTTTTCTTTTAAAACTTATCTTAACAGAATCATATGAGAAGTGTCTTTTGCTTATCGATCAACCAGAAGATAACTTAGACATTAAATCAATAGCAGAGGAGATAGTCCCTTTCTTAAAAAACAAGAAAAAAGAAAGACAAATTATTATGGTAAGTCATAATGCTAACTTTGTAATTGGTGCAGACTCAGAACAAATTATTATTGCGAATAGGAATGGAAGCGATAGTCCAAACATAGACGGTAGGCAATTTAACTATCTAACGGGGAGTATTGAATATACAAAGAAGAAAGACGCCTCTGTTAAAGATTCATTAAAATGTCAAGGAATTAGAGAACACGCATGTCTTATTTTAGAAGGTGGCAAAGAGGCTTTTGAGAAGAGAGAAAGAAAATATGGCTTTAAGTAATAGCCATTTTCTTTTACCGGACGATTGGATAGACACGTTATTGGGAGAAGTTTGTCTAAATCCCCAATATGGTTGGACAACGAAGTCTAAAGAGAAAGGTAATGTTCATTTGTTGAGGACCTCAGATATTACCTCTGGAAGAATTGATTGGGATTCTGTTCCCTTTTGCGAGAAAGAACCATCAGAAAAAGAAAAATATTTATTGAAAAATGGAGATATAGTTATATCTAGAGCAGGTTCTGTTGGGTATAGTTACCTTATTCGAGACCCGAAAGAATCTGTATTTGCCTCATATTTAATTAGGTTTCAACCATTGATTAATAACAAATATGTTTCTTTTTTCTTAAATAGTCCGGCATATTGGAAGTCTATTTCAGAGAAAAAATTGGGTATTACAACGGCTAATGTTAATGCAACCAAATTGAAACAGATTCCAATTCCCTTTCCACCCCTCCCCGAACAACACAATATTGTCGAAAAGATTGAGGAGCTTTTTACGAAATTGGATGCGGGAGTGGAGGCGTTAAAGAAAGTAAAAGAGCAGGTAAAGCATTACCGACAATCAGTCTTAAAATTTGCATTTCGAGGAAAATTGACTGCAGAATGGCGCCAACGAAAGATGTCTGATGAATTAAAAAAATTTAATGAGAAAGAAAATCAATCAAATTATAAAGTTAAAAATTATGATTTACCAAAACTTCCTGAAGGTGGAATATGGTTAAAATTTGAAGATATTTTGCAAAAAGTAGAAAAAGTAAATCCAAAAGATAATCCTAATAAACAATTTATATATCTGGATATTGCATCTATTGACAATAATCTTAAAAAAATTACTTCTCCGAAAAAATATTATGGAATAAAAGCTCCTTCCAGAGCACGACAATTAGTAAAATCAGGCGATATTTTATTTTCAACAGTCAGAACTTATTTAAAAAACATTGCATTTGTAGACGAAGAATATAATAATCAAATTGCCTCTACAGGTTTTTGTATTATTAGACCTAAGAAAGGAATAAATAAAAAATATATATTTTACCTG
>CAYPCL010000038.1:0-4117 GCA_964409215.1 uncultured Candidatus Saccharibacteria bacterium
TGTAGAATTCCACCGCTCCATAGAGAACTCCGTGGTCAGTAAGAGCGCAGGCCGACATATTCAGTTTTTTAGCTCTTTCTATTATTTCATCAATTTTAGGCAGTCCATCCAACAGGGAATAATGGCTATGGACATGTAAATGGATAAATTGAGGCATATTATTTTATAACTTCGTTTATTTGAGAGTTAGCAAGCTGGGGCTTGCTTTTGGTTTCAATATTTTTCAAAATGAGTTTTTCTTTAATATTAATTGATTTCAAATTTATTTCTCCTCCTATTGATGATTCTCTCATATCAAGGCTTCCCTCAATAAATGATTTTTCCAAATCAAAGTTTCCCCAAACCGAACCATTTTTTAAGTAAAAATCTCCTTTAACTACCAAGCCGGTATGATAAGCATCATTTATCTTAATGTTCTTAGCTATTATATTTCTTTTAATTTCAGCTTTGGCCAAGCTTATAAAGCCGGAAATATTTAAACCGTTACATTTTAAATTTCCGCTTATTCTAGCCCCCACCAAGTTTATAACTCCATTTATTCTGGTATTTTCCAAAGAAAGATCTCCTTTTAATATTCCCGAGCCGAAATAAAAAGGTCCCCTTATAACTGCATCGTTTAAGTTTAAATCTCCTTTGATTATTGTTCCCTCCAGAGAAATCGGGCCCAATATGATAGCTGTTTCCAGATCCAGACTTCTTTCTATTATTTTTTCCTGAAGAGAAAAAGAAGAAAGGACTTTCCCCCTAAAATTTATTTCTCTTTCCTCTAGAGAAGCGCTTCTGATTTCCTTGTCAATATCAACCTGGTCTAAAATGTTTTTGTTTTTATCTGCCATCAATATTTGCTAATATTAGTTAAGAGAGCCATTAAATTATTATACTCCATTTTAACATTAAATGGCAAATTATGAAAAAAAGGAAAATAACAATAGGAATTGATGAAGCCGGCCGGGGTCCTTTAGCTGGTCCGGTAGTAGCGGCAGCCGTTGCCAGCTTTAATGATTATGAATTGAGAAGAAAGCTGGGAATAAAAGATTCCAAGCAGTTATCTTTTCAAAGAAGAAAAGAGATTTATAATTCTTTGGAAAAAAATGAAAACATTGAATGGGGGATAGGTCGAGTGGGGGAGAAGTTAATTGATAAAATAAATATTTTGGAGGCTACTAAATTGGCAATGAAAAGAGCCGTTCTTAACCTTCAGAAAAGAAATAGCTTTAAAGTAAAAATGATTCTTTTGGACGGCAATTTCAAAATAAACATGGATTATCCACAGAGAAGCTATGTTAAGGGAGACGAAAGAATATTCCTTATATCCCTGGCTTCAATTATAGCTAAGGTTAAGAGGGATAGAATGATGGAGAATTATCATAAGAGGTTCCCGGACTATGGATTCAATAAAAATATGGGTTATCCTACAAAAGATCATAAAAGAAGGATAAAAAAGAATGGTTCTTGCAGGATTCATAGGAGGAGTTTTAAGCTTAGGTTGACAAAAATAGACTAAAATTGTAATATTTAAATCACGAAGGTAAATTAACAATTTAATATAGTAAAGAAAGGAGGTTATCAATGAATAAGATTATAAGGTTTTTTCTGTCTTTGTTTGTCTTAACTTCTGTAATAGTTATTCATGAATTGGGTCACCTTACAGTTGCTAAAATAGTTGATTTTGAAATAGAAGCTTTTTCCCTAGGATTTGGCCCTCCAATAATTGCTAAAAATAACGGTGAATTAGAATGGAGGATTGGAATAATTCCTTTGGGAGGATATGTTGCTTTATCTGAAAAAGGTCAAAAAAGCCTCTTGAAAGCTTCTGTCTATAAAAAATGGCCGTTTTATCTGGGTGGCATATTTTTAAACTGGTATTTTCCTGTTCTCCTATTGTTTATTTTTTCCAAAAGGTATAGGGAAGGAAACAGATATTACCCCAGAACTTTCATAAGATCTGAGGTTTTAAGAAAAAGGAGATTAAAATTCCCTTTATTAGGACCGTTTTATGCGTTTAGAGAACTTATGACTCCGGTAAACAAGGAAAGCGGCTTAAAAGAAGAGTACCTATGGAAGTTTAAAGATATCAGTAGACTTATTGCAACTTTCAATCTTTTTCCAATTCCTTTTCTTGATGGCGGTAGGATATTCGGTGATATATGTTTAATGGTCAATAACCGTACTATTCTAATAATAGGATTATTCTTTAATCTGATAATTCTTTTTCTTTGGCTTTATTTCGTCATGAAAATAAAGCCATTAAAAAGAAGTTAATTAAAAGGTCACCATTTCAAAGTGGTGACTTTTATATTATTTTCTTGCAATAAAAATGTTTATGTGTTAAATTAAATCAAAATATGGCAGTACCAAAACAAAGAAAAACCAAATCAAGGAGAGATCAAAGAAGAATGCATATTTTTTTGGATAAGCCGAATTTAACTCCCTGTCCCCATTGCGGAAAGATGAAATTCCCTCATAGGGTCTGTAAAAACTGCGGTTACTATAAGGGGAGGGAAGTAATAGATGTTATGAGTAAGTTAGAGAAAAAGGAAAGAAAGAGAAAAGAAGAGGAAATCAAAGAAAAACAAAAAGAAGAAAAGAAAGCCCCAAGCTTAGAAGAGCTTTCCAAAAAGAAATTTTAAAATATGGCATCAAGACACTTAGCTCGTTCAATAGCCCTTCAGACTCTCTTTGAATGGGATTTTTACAGCCGAAAAGGAGACATAGATAAGATTTTAAAAAGAAATTTAGAGAAGTTCGGAGGGGAATTTGGAGAAAAAGAACTTGTTGAAAAAATTGTTAAAGGAGTTTCCGAAGAATGCGGAAAAATGGATAAAATAATTAAAGAGGCTGCTCCGGAAAGACCAATAAACCAATTAAATACCATTGACCGTAATGTTTTAAGAATAGGGCTCTTTGAACTTATTTATCAAGATAAAAAAGAAGTTCCCCCTAAAGTGGCCATTAATGAAGCTATTGAATTGGCCAAAAACTTCGGAGGGGAGAGTTCAGGTAAGTTTGTCAATGGAGTCTTAGGTACGGTCTACAAGGAACTTAATTCAGAAACTTGATATTTGAAAGATGAAAGATTGTTATCCTTCGTCTTTCAAGTCTCGAGTTTTTAAAAGTTGTGAAAAATTTCAGCAAGCTGGAAAAAAAACTGGGAATAAAATTTAATAATAAGGATTTGCTTAAACAAGCTTTTACCCACCGCTCTTATCTAAATGAAAATCCCGATTTCAACCTGAATAACAATGAGAGATTGGAGTTCCTGGGAGACGCTGTCCTTGAACTTATTGTTACTGAAGATCTTTTTAAAAACTATAAGAATCCAGAAGGAGAACTGACAAGCTGGCGGGCAGCTCTAGTTAATACGGATAGTTTGTCTGAATCGGCAAGAAAGCTTAACCTTGAAGATTTTCTTCTCTTAAGCAAGGGGGAATTGAATGATTCCAATAAAAAGGCTCGCTATTGTATATTAGCCAATACCTTTGAAGCTTTTTTAGGAGCCCTCTATTTGGATAAAGGATATGAAGAATGCCAAAAATTTGTTAAGAAGAATATTTTGGTTAAACTTCCTAAAATATTAAAAAAAGGAAGTTGGCATAACGCTAAGTCTTCCTTTCAAGAAAAAGCTCAAGAAAAAGAAGGTCTTACTCCTTACTATAAGATAGTTGAAGAATGGGGGCCGGATCACGATAGACATTTTTTATCAGGCGTATTTCTGGGTAAAGAATTAATAGCCAAAGGTGAAGGCTCTTCCAAGCAGGAAGCGGAGGAAAAAGCCGCTCAATTAGCCTTAGAAGAGAAAAATTGGAAATAAAAATATGTTAAAAATAAGATTTTTTAGAATCGGCAAAAAACATCAGCCCTTTTTTAGAATTGTGGTAACCGATAAAGATAATCCTCCTCAAGGAGGGAGATTTTTGGAAATATTAGGATCCTATAATCCTTTAACTAAGGAAAAGAACTTAAAAACTGAAAGAATAAAATATTGGCTGGGAGTTGGAGCAAAAACTTCAGACAGTGTTCATAATCTTTTAGTTAAAGAAGAAATTATTAAAGGTAAGAAGGTAAATGTTCTCAAAAAGAAGAAAAAAACTGAAGAAGAATTAAAGAAAGAAACGGA
>CAYPCL010000038.1:4217-4992 GCA_964409215.1 uncultured Candidatus Saccharibacteria bacterium
AGAAGAGAAGCCTAAGGAAGAAGAGAAGCCTAAGGAAGAAGAGAAGCCTAAGGAAGAAGAGAAGCCTAAGGAACCTAAAGGAGAGGTTTCCAATAAAAATTCAAAAGAGGAGGAAAATAAATCCTCGGGAAATGAAGAGAAAAATAAATAGAGCAAGATCTTTAACAATTATCGGAGGGAAAAATGAAAAGAAAAAGCTTTATTCGCCGACTCAGTGAAATTTTCGGCAATACAAAATTAACCGGTCTTTCCGGTTATTATGTGAAAAAGCCGAAAATTAAAAGGGAAAGAAACAATTTAAATGAAAATATTAAAAAGGAGGTTAAGTAATGAAGAAAAAATTCACTTATTTTAATGATCAGGGAAGAATATTTGAAATAAAAGCGGAAAATGAAATTGCTTGCATTAAAGCTAATAAAATACCCGTTTTGATAATAAACGGAAAACTTAGTAATATCCGTAAGAAAAATTCAACAGAGGGATATAAAGAAATCACAAAATCAATGAATATTATTAAGAAAGGGACTGCCTGTTCCATTTTAGTAAGTATTTCTATTGATAATCTTGTTTGGATAAACAAAGTTGAATTTCAAGGTTTTAAGTTGGTAAATAAGATTATCTATTCGAAGTTCTCAAAAAAGGGGAAAGAATTATTGAGCTTACTTCCCCTAACTTATGTAAAAATAATTAAATGAGTGTCTAAAATAGACACTCATTTTTCTTAGTTAATTAACGCACATTTCGGACAAAAAGAAAAGAGTAGTAAAATAGTTTA
>CAYPCL010000039.1:0-4662 GCA_964409215.1 uncultured Candidatus Saccharibacteria bacterium
GCTCGCCTAAATTTGCTGCCTCACCTACTCCGTCCAATGCCATAAACAAAAAGCCATCCACATTGACATCTGCACTAAATCCAACAGGCTCTGGCTCCTTTCCACATTTCTCTATATGGAACTCTTTAAACTTCTCTACAACAGTATCATAAGCATATGGTGACCTTACTCCTCCACAAACACTACATACCCAGTATCCAAATTGTTCTTTTTTTACTAATTCAGACGGGCCTACGTTTATCAGCCTAACATCCTGTCCTTTCATGTGATGCAGTTTTTTATCTTTTCCATAGATATAAGCATCACCTCCTCTGTGGCTCTTTCTTCGCAAACCCATTATTTTTGTTGGCATTTGAAATCTCGCAAATTCTTCATCAATGATCCGAGACACATAATTCAGATCTGCATCTGATATGGGAATTACAGGTAATTCGATGCTTCCTGGTTCAGCATATCCTGAATCACTTCCAGCTGGATTAATCACTTCAGTCTCAGGATTTATTGAATAACGGTCAATTTGAGTCATACTTTGTTCATAAGGCAAATGGTAAAGACCTACCTGAAATTTTCCTGAATTGGCATAAATCAAATTTCCTGGCACAAATTCTCTAATTGCGATTGAAGGAGGTCTATTGATTTCAAAGTCAACAACAGATTGACCCGTCGTGGTCTTGAACCTTTCAGCATATCCAACTATGCTGCCTGAGTATGTTCCATATCCAGGTAAGTATCCATTGCTTGCCAAAACAGTAAGCGTATAACTGCTGGCTGAATGCTCTTTAAGACCTTTTAGATAATCTTTGCACCTTCTAAGCAGCCCCTCTTCTGCCCTCTCCAAAGGTCTTTTATTCATTATTTTTGTTAAATCGGAAATATTTTTGCGTGTCCATTTCATTCTCTTAAATAAGCGATCCACAACAGTTTGCAATTCCTGCCCAGCCTTAATTAAATACTCCTCTAATAGGCTATCTTTAACTTCACCCTTTGCCTCTTCAGGCCAATATTGACGAAAAATATTTTTTACATATTTGAGGATACTTTCTTTATGACTTTCTATCTTTTGACTGCAGCTATTAACATTCATTGGTGAGTTGCGATAATTTCCGTCATCATCAAACAGATAACCATCAATGAATATTGGAAATTCTTCAGGAACACGGTCCAAAGATTTGATTAGATAGGAAAGTATAGCTGCATTCACGTGTTTATTAATCATGACTGGATTTTGGAGATTAAAATGCGGAGGATCAACTGGTGACCGCAATAATCTATAGGGGTCTTCAAAAAAATAATTATCGTGATCGCTATTTCGGCAGTAAGTAAAAAGCACTGCCATCCGATACCTTCTACCAGCCCTTCCCACCCGCTGCCAATAATTTGCTGATGAAGGAGGAACATTTCGAAGTAAAACGATATCGAGATCTCCTATGTCCACTCCTAATTCTAAAGTTGGGGTGGCAACTAAAGTATTTACCCTACCCTTTTTATTTTTAAACTCTCTCTCTATTTTTTCCCTTGTTTTGTTTGGAACCTGGGCTGAATGTTCCTGTGCCATAACCATTGCAAACGGTTTAAGGAGAGTTGAAATATCATAGTCTTCCTCTGAAATTTCAACGGGTTTTAATTTGCCTTTACAGTGGTATGAAGTACATACATTATTTGGCGTGGGAGCTGGGTGAAACCTATGACACAGATTGCATTGATATTTTTCCATTTGGGTCTTATATCCCAAAATCTTTGAATTTATCTGATAAATCCCAGGACACCCAGATAGAGGTTTTCCTTTATTTGATGTGAGTTGAACAGGAATCATAATTTCTTTCTCAACCAACCACTCCCATAGCTCTTCAAGAAATTCATTGCTTTCTTCAGGAGACAATCCCCATTTTCTGGTAAATTCCATAGAAATTGTGATTCCACGATTTGATAAGACTTGATTTACCAAGCTTTTTTTATCAGAATGCCTTCTTCTAAGCTTGATTCCTTTAGGAGGAAAATCCATATAGGGTAAAAAACCGTTTGCAACCTCCTTATCGCTATAATGCCAGTAATGACTGAATATAGGTTCTTCATCATCATAAAGGAGGCTTGCATTTTTTCTCCATATATGTAAGAGCATTTGAATACCTGATGCAAGAGTTTCCACATCCATATCTAAATTTTCAGCCCATTTTTTTATCTGATCTGACTCTTCATTGACATGTGCATAGATAACATCTAATAGCCCCCATGTTTCTAACGAACGGGCATATTTAAATGGAGTGTTGAATTCCAAAAGAAGCTGAATTCGAATATATTTGGCTAAAGTATCTTCAACGCTTCTTCCAAAAAACTCCGGCGTACGTCTCTGGAATACCTCCGGGCACAGAGCTTTTATTAAAGAAGGATCCGTATCATATAGGCTCACCAGATACTTCTCAATATCTGTCAAGGAAACTGGTTCTTCTTGTTTTATAAGGAATTGATATATCAGGTTTCTCATTCTAAATCTTCTTGCATGATCCTGCATCCATCCAGCTTGGAATGCGGCATCTTGCCTGTTGTCAGTAAACACAATCAATCTTTCCTCATCTTTTTTCCCGGCATTAAGCATATCTTGACTTAGAATATGAACATCAGCCACAGTGATAGCCCTTATACCTCTAAATGGCTCTCGTTCTCTCCCATAAATACGCATTACACCTGTTCCGCAAGAGGGACAGCCTACAAGATGATTTTCTGCTTTTTTGGGTATTAATACAGATACTTCCAGTAAATCAACATCACGCTTACATTTTTTGTTTTTGCATTGTTTTCCTGAATGTTTATGAAATGTTCCGCAATAAGGGCAAACAAACATGGGAATTTTCCGACTAGCTATTCTATCTTCAACACTTTTATCAAGTTCTTCATCTTCGACAATGAAACGGTTTGTAAAGGTGATTGGGAAACCTTCATCATCCGGAAGCCAAAAGACATTATCTCCTTCAGCATAGCCTCCACTTGGGTAGCCATCTTCAATTGATAAACCATCAAGTGTAGTTTTTAAAACATGTTGTCCACACACTCTACATGTAGAAACAGGATAAAAAGATGGGGGTAAACGATCTGGAAAATCGTTAATAGCCTGCTCAAGAGACATATAAAATTTGACTAATGTATTTTTATTATCGTCCTGTGTGAGTACTCCTGTGGCTCCCTCTAAACCATGAACAAAATAATGAAGCTTTGGCCTTAATAGAGGATCGTCATTTTTTACTGAAGAGGATGTCAATGCCATTATTGAGAGTAGCTCCACTTTGGCAGATTCAGGCTCAAAATCGCTTCTTCCCATTTCTTTATTTATTATCTCAATAGCTTCATCCAAGTGAGTTGGTTGTTGGAGTTTCTCGAAAAGTAATTTCACATATTTCGATGATTGGAAATGGTTATATAATTCCTCCTGCCAATTGTCTGTCAAATTAAATTCAAACCCAGTTAATGTTGATGTAAATCGAGATATCTCTTTGTGATCATTTGCTTCGATAGTCTTTAATAATTCATCCAAAAAATTTACTTTTCCTTTAAATGCAGGTTGGGAATAAAGACTGCTGGCCCATTTTTGGATTTCATAGACCTCCTCAACTAGAGAAAGCCTGTTTTTGTCAATTCCAAAAAAACGGCAGGCAAAGTTTCGTCCGGCATCAGGATCCTTTTCGTCATATATGGTGGCTGAAGATGCTATGCATGTGACATCATCAGCAGATTTTCCAGCAAAAGCTCTTAATCTGCGGATCAATAAAGATACCTCAGCACCCTTTACTCCAGAGTAAGTATGTGCTTCGTCAAAAACAAAATATTTAAGAGGGGGATCTACAAACATCCCCAGGTCACGTCCGCGTGTTAAAAGTATTTCAAGCTGGTTGAAATTAGTTAGCAAGAGTCTTGGGGGATTTTGTTCCATTTCTTTTTCAGTGATTCTTTCTTCATAAGGACACACAATTTCTTTAGTCTTTTTTCTGAAAACTTCTGCTTTCTTAGCAAGGAAGGATTCCTTTGTCTTCTGATTTGGTCTTACTTGATTTTTTAAGTCGTTTTCATTGGCTGGAGTTGTTCCTACATACATTCCAAAAGTAATGCCTGTTCCAGCAAGCATGTTCCTCAATCGTTCCAATTGATCTATGGCAAGGGCATTCATGGGATAAACAATAATAGCCATGACTCCTTCAGGTACTCCTTCGTCCCGCATTCTGAGGCAGTCATTCAGTATAGGATAGAGAAAAGCTTCTGTTTTCCCTGACCCCGTTCCTGTGGAGACAATGACATGATGCCCTTTTCTTACAGCTTGAAAAACTTTATGCTGGTGTTCAAACATGTTTGGATACTTGGCTATTCCCTGGATGGCTGGATGAAGAATGCCGTTGTTTATGAGTTCGGCTATTGATGGTCCGATTTTATATGCCCTGGATAGGGAGACATAAGGGCCTTTTATAAGTGGGGAGGCTCCTTTTTCTCCTGTAATCTGGGCATAGGCTTGTGAAGCGATATTTTCATCAGACAGCGGAAAAGCTGTCTTTTGATACCTTAAAAATTGAAGATTTACATGATTTGCGAATGTGATTGGATTAATTGCCATATTAATCAATCTCCAAATTTAATTGTCCTTTGGTTTTATATTCTGATTTATTTTCTTTTACTTGATCA
>CAYPCL010000040.1:0-4571 GCA_964409215.1 uncultured Candidatus Saccharibacteria bacterium
TCTTTGCTTTTCTTAGCCGGATCAATTTTCAGCTCTTTCAATATTTTTTCAGCCGAAGATCTTCCTATTCCAAAAATATAGGTTAAGGAGATCAATATTTGCTTGTTCTCGGGAATATTTATCCCGGCAATTCTGGGCATAGTTATTTTCCTTGTCTTTGTTTGTGTTTTGGATTATCACAAATTACCAGAATTTTTCTTTTTCTTCTGATAATTTTACAATTTTTACAAATTTTTTTGACTGCTGGTTTAACTTTCATATTTTCAGTTAAAAAAATAGGCGAAAGCCTAATTTTGTCTAAATAATAACCATCTTATTTTAACCTGAAAACTATTCTTCCTCTTTTTTTATCATATTTGCTTCTTTCCACTAAAACCCTGTCGCCCGAGAGAACTTTTATCCTGTTGATTTTCATTTTCCCTCCCAAATGGGCTAAGGTTTCCTCTCCATCCTCCATTTTTACCTTAAATAAAAGATTGGGCAGGACTTCAATAACTTCTCCTTTCTCTTTATTTGGCTTGTCTTTCATTATAGTTAAAAATTAACAAAAAAACCTCTTAAAGTCAAGCTTCCGGTTCAATAACCAGCTTGATTCTCTTTAAAGAATCAGGGAGCCTGTTAATCCAAAAAGGGCTGAATTTAATTTTTACCTCTTTAACTCCGGGGTAATTTTCCAATATGATGAACTCAGCTTTATCCTCCTTTTGGCCTTTAATCTCATTTAACAATTTGTCCTCTGTCACTTTATCGTAAACCAGAACTTGAATCCCCAAATCAATAATCATTTTCCCGGAATCGACAATAAAACTTTTCACTTGATAATCTAAATTAAGATTCCGAGTGTTGAAAAGTTTATCCCGGCTAATTTTATCTTCCACCTCTCTCCTGGCTATTTCTTCTAAGTCGACCGATTTAAAGGCCATTGTTTTTGTTTCTATTTCTCCATTACAAATGAAATTATCAACTTTCTGGCCTATCTCAGCCGAACAATCAGACTTAAATTCTTCAACAGCTAATCCCTCTTTGGTGATAGTGAATCCTTCCGGCACTTTCCTTTTCAGAGATTGAGCGCTTCTTTCCAATAATTCCTCTTTTAAAGCTTTTTCCGCTCTTTTAATGTCTTCCTCTGTTACTATCTTAGTTTCCCTAAGAAATCCTCCTTCCATCGGTTCTTCTGATTCGGCCCAAATTGTATAATAGAGGACGCTGCCGCTTAGCCCGGGAAGGGAAAATTCCGAGGGGCCGATATTATAGCTTTCCCCTTTTTCTTCCGCCACTACTTTCATTTCCTTAAAACTGGGTATTAATTTCCCCTCTTTTTTTTGAGCCGGAGGCAGATAGAGATTCTCGGAGATTCTGAATATTTTTTCGCCTTCAGAAGAAAGAAAACGAGTTTCCGGCCTAAGAGTAACGGAACGAGGAGGGTCATTTTTGTTATAGACTTTTATTGTTCCCCCGGCTTTACTCCCCTCTTCCTCCCGGCTTTGAGTTTGAAATTCCCGGGAAAGCTTCTGAGAATCCTTAAAGAATTCTCCCGGAACAATTTTATCATTCAAATCCATTGAAGCCCGGCTGTTAATTTCAACTTCCCGATTAAATTGTCTTTCTTCTCCCCGGGGAATAATTTTAATCTCAGCTTTAGAATAAAAATCGGATAAAAGCCAAACTAAAACGGCTAGAAAAGCTAAAACGGCTAGAAAAATGGAAAATTTCAATAACTTCTTCTTCGGGGAAGGTTTTTTCCTGGGAGGCTTTTTCTCAGAATAATTAACTTCTTCTTCTGAAAATTTAATATCGCTGATTCTTTCCATATACTTCTATTTTACCATAAGATTTTTCTAATCCAATACCGCTTTAATTCGGCGAATTTCTTTGGACGAAGATTCTTCTTTTACTATTTTAAAATTACCTAATTTACCCGTTTTCTTAACATGGGGCCCGGAACAGATTTCTTTGGAAAAAACTTCTTTTGTTTCAGGATTCCAAATGGTATAGACAAAAACTCTCTCCGGATATTTGTTTTTAAAAAGAGCCAAAGCTTCTGATTTAAGAGCTTCTTTTAACGGCAATTCTTCTTTTTCAACTTCTAAGTCTTCTTTTATTTTCTGATTGACTAAATTTTCTACTTCTTTTTTCTCCTCTTCGTTCATTTTTCTGTCAAAGGAAAAATCAAACCTCAACCTTTCAGAAGTAATATTAGATCCTTTTTGTTCAACCTGCTCTCCTAAAACCTTTCTCAGGGACTGGTGGAGAAGATGGGTGGCAGTATGATATTTCACTACTTTATCCGAATGATCAGCCAAGCCCGACTTGAATCTCTCGGCTGAAGCTTTACGGGAAATTTCTTGATGTTTTTTAAGCTTTTTTTCAAAACCTTCTTCATCAACTTTCATATCCTTTTTCTCGGCCATTTCTCTGGTCATCTCCAAAGGAAAACCATAACTTTGATAAAGGTCAAAGGCACTTTCCCCGCTTATTTCTCCACCTTTTAATTTGTTAAACTCTTTAATACCCCTATTTAAAACATCGTTGAAATCCCTTTCCTCTTCTTCCAAATTATCTATAATAAAGTTTTTGTTCTCCTTCAATTCGGGGTAAATATCAATAACGGCTTCGGCTACCTTCCCGCTAAAATTATCTTTGATTCCCAGAAGTTTTCCGTAGCGCACCGCTTTTCTAATCAGTCTTCGAAGAACATAACCCCTTTCCGTATTGGAGGGTTTTAGCTTTTCCGAGAGAATAAAGACAGCCGCTTTCAGATGGTCGGCGATAATCCTCTCCTTTTTTAGATCCTCCTTTTCCTTTAGCTTGTTTATCTCTTCCCTAATCGGCTGAAAAACCTCCGTTTCAAAAACATTGTCTTTTTTATTGAGGACAACCAGCATTCTTTCCAAACCCAAGCCGGTATCAACGTTTTTCTGGTCCAACTTAAGATACTTCCCTTCTTTTTTGTTGTATTCCATAAAAACATTGTTCCAAATCTCCAACCAATCTTCGTTTTCCGGGTTAAATTCCTCAGGAGCTTCTCCTTCCCCTATCCAGTAAAATATCTCGGTATCCGGCCCGGAGGGACCACTCTGGCCGGGAGAATCCCACCAATTTTCTTTCCGGCCTAAAGCTTTTATTCTTTGAGGGGAAATTCCCAGCTTTCTCCAAATTTTCTCGGATTCTTTGTCAGGAGGAATATCTCCCTCACCTTGAAAAACGCTTACTGCTATTTTCTTTTTATCCAATTTCAATTCTTCCATTAGAAATTGATAACTCCACTTAATGGCTTCTTTCTTAAAATAGTCACCCAAAGACCAATTGCCCAGCATCTCGAAAAAAGTCAAATGGCTCTTGTCCCCTACTTCCTCAATATCAACCGTTCGAACACATTTTTGAAGACTGCAGATTCTTTTTCCCAAAGGATGTTTCTGGCCCAAGAGGTAGGGAATCAAAGGATGCATGCCAGCCGTGGTAAAAAGAACGGTCGGATCGTTTTCCGGAATTAAAGAGCTTGAAGGAACAACTTTGTGCTCCTTTTCTTTAAAAAACTGGAAGAATTTTTGAATAAGCTCTTGGTATTTCATATTAACTGAAACGGTCAGCTATAATTGAAGCAGCGAAAGATTCCGGTTTTATTTTAGGAATAAATCCATTGCTTTTTATAAAGCCGGTTACTTCTTTAATCATATCTTTGGTCAATCCGTTTCGACCGACATCAGCATGAATATATTCAAATTGATAATCAGGAGAAAACTCCGATTTTTCTCCTTTTTCCTTAACTAAGTCCTTGAAAATCAAAGCTACTTCACAAGAAAGATAAACTTCTTCAATAATTCGGCTGTGAACATTGGTAAACCTTTTTCTTTCCTTATCGGGATATTTAATCTTAGCTAAAAAAAATCTTCCTCCACAGCCTTTTCTCAAAACAACAATAGCTACCGGAAAAGCCGGATTAATGTTGGAAGAAGAATCACAGCCGACAACTATTTCATAAGATTCTTGGGGATATTCCCGGAAATAATTAAAAACTTCCTCAACCGTATCCTTGAGACTAATCTTCCCGACTGTGGGATTAAAGAATGTCAATTTATCAAAACTCATATTTTGATACTATAAAAAAAGAGAGATTTTATCAATAGCTGAGAATTTTGACGAATTCTCTACTGTCTAAGGAAGCTCCGCCTATTAATAACCCGTTAATTTCCTTCTCTTTAAGATAATTTTCGGCATTATCTCCTTTAATACTTCCGCCATAGAGAATTTTAACTTCCTGGGCTGTTTTTCGGCTGAATATCTCGGAAATTATTTTCCTCAAAAAAAGAATTCTGGTAATTGCCAGCCGGGGCGGACAGGGATTTTTCGAGCCGATAGCCCAGACCGGTTCATAGGCAATAAAAAGTTTCTTAATCGCCTCTCTGGAAATCCCCTTTAAACTCTCTCTCAATTGTTTTTCCAGTATCTTATAGGCTTTTTCTTTTTTTGAATTTTCGCCTAAGCAAACAATGGGATTCATTCCCTTTTTTAAAACCCAACAACACCGACTGCGTTTCATTTGTCGGGTTCTCCATATCGAGATGGACCGA
>CAYPCL010000041.1:0-4508 GCA_964409215.1 uncultured Candidatus Saccharibacteria bacterium
TAGATCTAAAAGAGTTGATCCTGAGTGTCCGGTCCCGATAATATAGAAAACCGTTATATCTTTATAATTCATAATTAATTTCCCCATTTTTTATACCACATTTGAAATGAGATTATAAGCCAAATTTTATCAGGAACCATATGATTTTTCTTCATTATATTATTTATATATCCCTTATTCAAAATACCGCTCCAATCCAATGAATTATCCTGCCCGCAGAAAGAAATATTAAAGCCCATTTTGGGCCTTTCAAATAGTTCCTTCGGCAAATAATCAGAAAGGATGCTTTTTGTCAATTTCTTTTCCCTCTTTGAATCAACCTTAATTTTTCCCGCAAACTCCAATACTTTTTTATCGACAAAAGGAACCCTTCCTTCCAAACCATTAGCCATTGTTGTCCTGTCTGTTTTCACTAAAATATCATCTGTTAAATAATTCTCAATATCCCAAAGCTGCATTTGCTCCAAATCAGAAAGATTTCTTTTGCCGTAAAACTTATTCAGATTCGGCTGATAATCCCGGCCTATAATCTTACTCACTTCCCCGGGAGTAAAATAACTTCCGGCTAAAGAAAATATCTCTTTCAAGTCTTCCCCCTCCAAAGAGTTCCTCAATTTATTCATCTTCGCCCGGAGGTTGGCAGTATTGGAGAAAGCCAACAACTTGGAAGCTTTTCCGGGGCCTAAAAAATCAATTGTTCTTTTTAATAATCCTTTGGAGAAAGAAGTCATCTTCATTATCCTCTCCACTCCCCTATACTTATCATAACCTAAAAACATTTCATCTCCCCCGTCTCCGGATAAAGCTACCTTGACTTCTCTGGCGGCAAACTTGGAAAGGAGAAAGGTCGGCAAGCCGGACCTGTCTCCAAAAGGCTCGTCAAACATTCGGACATAGTCTTGGAACGCATTTTTAATATCCTGAAAAGAAAGATAGCACTCCTGATGATCGGTTCCCAAATAATCAGCTATCTTCTTGGCATAGGGAGCTTCATCGTAATCTTTATCCTTGAAGCCAATACTGAAAGTTCTTATTTTCTTAGAGCTGTTTTTCGCCAAAATAGCGGTTATGAGGGAGGAATCTATTCCTCCGCTTAGAAACACTCCCAGTGGCACGTCAGAGACCATTCTGTAATTAAAACTCTCTTTTAATATATTTTCCAGTTCCTCTTTGGCTTCTTTCTCGGAAATGATTATCTTATCTTTTTTAAAATAATCTTCGGGTTTAAAATACTTTTCCTCCTTAATATTCAAATCAGTATCAATTTCCAAAAAGCTCCCTTCGGCTAATTTAAAAGTATTCTTAAAGATAGTTAAAGGAGCGGGAATGTAGCCGAACTGAAAATAATAACCCAGAGCCTCAAAATCAATTTCTCTCCTAAAATCAGGAAACTGGTAAATTGCTTTCAATTCCGAAGCAAAAACAAAATTTCTCCCGTCAAAATAGTAATAGAGAGGCTTAACTCCGAAGTTATCTCTCGCCAAGTAAAGTTTTTCTCTCTTTCTGTCCCAGAGGGCAAAAGCAAAAATACCCCTAAACCTATTGAGGCATTTTATCCCCCATTCTTGAAAACTTCTGATTATTACTTCGCTATCCGAATCGGAAGAAAAAACGTATCCTTTCTCAATAAGTTCTCTCTTTATCTCCCTAAAATTATATACTTCCCCGTTGTAGGATATTATTAAATCATCAACAACCATCGGCTGATGGGCTTTTTCCGACAAATCAATTACAGCAAACCTATTATGGGCTAATCCTAGTTTATTTTTCTCATCAATGAAGACCCCTGAATCATCGGGACCCCGGTGATTCAATTGATTGCTCATTCTCTCCAATGCTGGCTTTTCAACTCCTTTTTTTGATAAAATACCTGTTATTCCGCACATAATATTATTTTCTCAACCCTCTTTAACCAAGAATGGTTTTTAACATCTATTAAAGCTCTTTTTGACCTTTTTACTGCTTCCAATTGATTATTTTTTATCTTTCGGATTTTCAAAGCGGCTTCTTCTGTCTTCCCAGGATTAAAAAGAAAGCTGTTTCCCTCATTTAAAACTTCCTTTATCGCCCCCAAATTGCTGGCTAATATCGGCACTCCCGAAGCCATATACTCAAAAAGCTTCAAAGGAGAGCTGTATTTCCAATAACCAAGCTCCTTGGTCAGGGGAAGAATAAGAAGATCGGCTAATTTGAGGTATTGAGGTATTAATTCGTGTTTCTTCCGGCCGATAAATTTCATATTATCCGGCCATTCCTTTCTTAATAATTCTCTTTCCTTCTTATCGCCTCCGACAATAATAAAAGAAACATCATTTAATTTCCCGGCTAATTCAGCGACAATCTGAACTCCCTTTCCTTTTTGAAGACTTCCGCTGTATAAAACAATGAATTCTTTTCTGTCAAACCCTAATTTTTCCCTTAGTTCATCTTTACTTTCCTCTATTTGGAATTTATTAAGATCAACCCCGTCATGGACCGCTGAAATATTTCCCTCCTTAATGTTGTATTTCCCAATAAGATAATCTTTCAAATTCTGGGAAATGGAGATTATTTTAATCTTCTTTCCAATTATTTTAAAAATCAATTTTCCTATTTTTGTTTCAAAAGGTTTGTGTATTTCATAGCTAGTTTTAAACCCGATTAATTTGAAAAAGAAAACAATCCCGATATCCCGGCTGAAAATAATTTCCGGCTTCTCTTTAATTGCTATCGGCAGAGCTTTCAATATTAATTCCATGAATCTTAAATTTCTTTTTTTAATAAGGGTCTTGATTTTCTTCCAATTGAAATCCGCCTCCAATCCCCTATTCTTCTCATTAAGAGGGGAAATTAAGAGAAAATTATCTCCCAACTTATTAGAAAAAGCCCTGCTCATTTCCTTTACCTGAATGGACTGGGCATCCTCAGCCGGTATTTGAACATTAGTTAGATATATTAGCTTCATAAATTTCAATTAATTTTTTAGCATATCTCTCCCAGCTGTATTGATTCGCTTTTTCCCTTGCCCTCTTTCCCATTTCCTTTACTTTCTCCCTATTATTATAGAAAAAGAGAATCTTTTCTTTTAAGGCTTCCTTGTCCCCGGCCGGGATAATAAAGCCCTCTTTGCCGTCCTTCACGATGGAACCGGCATTGTAGGTTGTAATCACCGGAAGACCATAACTCATTGCTTCATAGACAACTTTGGCCGAACCTTCCAAATTGGAAGGAAAAACAAAGAGATCGGATTTCTTCCAGATAGAATCCATATCTTTAAGAAACCCCTTGAACTTCATATTCTTAATCTTTCTCTTTTTAACTTCTTTGTAAATCCTCCCGCAAATTACCAATTCAGCTTTCTCTAAATTCAATTCTTTCCAAGCATCAATCAAAAGAGGCGCTCCTTTCCTTTTATTAACCGAACCGGCAAAAAGAAAACTGATTCTATTATCTCTAAAATACTCCTTTTCAATATCCCTCTTCTCCACTCCAAAAGGAACAACTCTTATTTCTTTGTTAAAATGAGAAACACTTTCTTTAACAAAGGGTGAAGGAACAATTAAAACATCGGCTAATTTAATCGATTCCTTTATCCTGCTGTTTTTTTCATTATAGAGAGCAATGGGAATGTCCAAAAAAACTTTAATTCCTTTCTTTTTCAAATACTTAATTGACTTAGGAATGAATTCTCCAATATGGGCTCTGTTAAAATCACAATCTTTCTTCAGCTCTCTAAGAACAAAGCTATCAAAAAGAGACATATCCAAAGATCTAAATTTAAGACTAGGAAATAAATACATTCTCAAGGCATTTAAAATCCTGGCCAAATAATTGCCATAGCAGGGAGTCTTAACTTTTAAATCAGAATAGTTGGCCCGGGCAATAATGGTTTTATTCTTTAACCTCCGGGCCACTTTTTCCATTCTTGTTCCTATGGTATTACCCCTTCCGATATCAGAATTGACACACAATAATATCTTCATAATTGAATCTTAAAATTATCTTTTACAATTTCCTTGAATTTTTCAATTTGCCTTTTTTGATCAAATTTCAAAGATTTTTCCTTTAAATTAAACTTCTCATGATTCCCTTCAACCCACCTTATTTTCTCCAGCCAGTCATCAATATTCCAAATATCCTTAATTACAAACTTATCATCCAAAACTTCGGGAATCCCTCCCCTATTAGAACCGAGACAGGGAATTCCCAGAGCCATGCTTTCCACTCCCACTCGGCAGAAAGCCTCGTCCCATAAGGAGGGGGTTAAAACAATTTTTGATTTCTTGAAAATATCTAAGGAATTCTTTTGCCAGGGATAGTAATAGATATTGTCCTTCCAAAATGATTTCTTAAAATCTCTTCCTACAATCATAAAGCTCTTATCTTTCATCCTCCGGGCAATCTTTTCAACAACCGGTCTCCCTTTTATAATCTTGGCTCCAATTAGGGTTATAAACTTTCTTTGTTCAAAAGGAGGAATATCCTTCTTTTTCAGCCCTTCAACATCAATTAAAGGATAAATAACTTCC
>CAYPCL010000042.1:0-4484 GCA_964409215.1 uncultured Candidatus Saccharibacteria bacterium
GGAAATTATATTTTCAATTGAAGGAAAGAATGTTTTTAAAAAAATAAAATATGATATGGCTTACATTTCCCAATATTCACCCCGGCCCGAGACTGAGGCTGAAAAAATAAAAGATAATATTCCCAAAGAGGAAAAAGAGAAAAGAGAAAAAATTCTCACAAAAATTTTAATGAAAACAGTAACTAAAAAGAACAAAAAGTTTTTAAATAAAACAATCAGAGTTTTAACTGTGAAAAAAAAGAAAGATTTTTTCATTGGGAAATCATTTCATAATAAAACCGTGAAATTCAAAAAAGGAAAAGTCGGAGAGTTCTCAAAAGTAAAAATTACCAAAGCTTTTAAATGGGGATTAAAAGGAATAAATTAATAATAATCTTAGGACCAACTGCTTCGGGAAAAACCGATTTGTCAATAAAAATGGCAGAAGAGTTTAAGGGAGAAATAGTTTCAGCCGATTCCCGCCAGATATATAAAAGAATGGATATTGGAACTTCTAAAATCAAAAAAGAGGAAATGGAAGGTATCCCCCATTATCTTTTAAGCATTATTGAACCCGATAAAAAATTCAGCGCAGCCGATTATCAAAAAAAAGCGGTTAAGAAAATAAAAGAAATCCAGAGAAAAGGAAAAGTTCCCTTTTTAGTTGGCGGCTCTCCCTTTTATATCTTCTCCGTGGTTGAAGGCTGGATTTTTCCGAAGATAAAAAAAGACCCCCGAATAAGAAGGAGGCTGGAAAAAAGATCGAAGGAAGAACTATATCAGATGCTATGGGAAATTGACCGGAAAAGAGCGGAAAATATAGATAAAAATAACAAAAGGAGATTAGTCAGAGCCCTGGAAATAGCCAAGCAACTGGGAGAAGTACCGAAACTGGAAAAAAAGCCCCAATTCAATCCTCTTCTTATCGGTTTAAAAATATCAAAAAAAGAACTAAGAAAGAGGATTGAAAAGAGGATTGAAAAAATGTTTAAAGAGGGTTTGGAGAAAGAAGTTAGAAAATTAATTAAAAAAAACATTGAAATAAAAAGCATAGGTTATCAGGAATTTATTCCTTATTTTAAAGGTAAGATAACCAAGGAAGAATTAAAGGAAAAGATTGCCGTCAATACTTTTCAGTTTGCCAAAAGGCAGATGACTTGGTTTAAGAGATATAAGAATATTAATTGGATAGAAAACCACCAAGAAGCTGAAAATCTTATCAAAGAATTTCTAAATAAAAAAGAGAGTTCTTAGAAACAAACTCTCTTTTAAGTAAACTTATAAATCTTCTTGCAATTGGGACATTCAAAATAACTTGCCCCTTTGGAGTTCCCTATCCAATTAAGTATTATTTTCTTAGAAGAGTTTACTTTCCCCTCTTGAAAACTTTCTTTGAGCAATCTCGGCAGGCAATCGGGACAGAAGATTATTTTATGAGGATAAAATATTTTTTTTAAAAGGTTCTTCAATTTAATTCCTCCTGATTTGGGTTAATTTGAATTATAGCAGTAAATATAAGTTTTGTCAATAAATTTCTTTAATTAAATTCTCGGTATTGGAAACTTTTAAGGATTTGAAAAGAAACCTGAATTCTTCCTCCAATTCCCGGCAGATTTTTTCTTTTTGGGAAATATTATTTATTTTCTCCTTAAATTTTCCTAAAGCTTTTTTTCTGTTTTTGTAAATAAATTGAATATCATTTTCATTTTCCCTTTTGCGGCAGTTTTCTCTAAGCCAGTTATAAATTTCTTTTCTTAGATTTTCGGGGAAATACTCTGAATCAAAAACCATATTTTGAAATTGAGTAGCCAAATGAATTTCACAACATCCCGTGGCTGGAAATTTGGAAAACATTTTTTTGGGCAGGGTGGATCCGCCATGCTGAACAGCTCCGGCTAAACCATAATCTTTGGCTCTTTGGGAAATTTCGGTTAAAGTTTTAAAATCTTCATCGGGTGTTTTCAACTCTCCCGAAGGCATTATTTCTCCTCCGTGAGAAGTTCCCGTTTGGATGGCTAT
This sequence comes from uncultured Candidatus Saccharibacteria bacterium, assembly GCA_964409215.1. Taxonomy (GTDB): domain Bacteria; phylum Patescibacteriota; class Minisyncoccia; order Minisyncoccales; family CG1-02-41-26; genus CAYPCL01. The sequence goes on from CAYPCL010000042.1 coordinate 1,999, forward strand.
TTTGGATAGTTGACTGCCTTTGCCGTAAATGTCCATAAACTTCTCAAATTCCTCCAATTTGGTGTTCTTTCCCCCTATCTCCCCTACTTCAGCTCCAATGGAAGTCTCTGGTTTTATTTTCCTGATAAAATCGGTGAAATGAATCATCTTCCGGGCATTTTCCTTAATACTTAAGGAAGAAAAATCCAAATCAATGTTATAAAAGCCATTTTCCAAAGCTTTAGCGACCAATTCTTTCAGCTTATCCCCCTTAAAATGATCTCCTTGAAGAAAAATAGGATTGTTAAAGTTCTCTTTTTCGGCCGCCTCCAAAGCTGTTTTTCTATATTCTTCCAAACTTTGCTCGGTATATTTAATCTCCGATTCGGCTATTTCCAATATAAAAGCAGCGGTTTTTTCTTTTTGAGCTGACCGAAAGATGGTTCTCATAATATCAAAACTCAAAAGTCTGATATTGAAAGCCGGCACCGTAAAACCGGCAGTTTCAGCTTGAGCCATTTTCTTATAGAGCTCTCTGGTTGAAAATAATTTTTTCATGAAAGAATCTCTTCAATAATTTCTATTATTTTCTTCGGATCGGCCTTGCCCCGGGTTTTTCTCATAACCTGACCTACTAAAAACTTAACAACCGTCTTTTTCCCCTTATTATAATCCTCCATAGCTTTAGGGTTTTCTTTGATTACTTCCTTAACCGCTTTTTTAATTTCCTCTTGATTGTCTATAAGGGCCATATTCTCTTCTTTAATGATTTGAGAGGGATCACCTCCCTTTTTAAACATTATTTTAAGAAGATTCTTGGCTATTCGGCTGGATATTTCTTTAGTATAAACCAGAGAAACAAGTTCAGCGAAATTCTCGGGAGTAATTTTCAAATCTTCTTCCTTGAAATCAGATTTTTCTTTTAAAAGTTCCTGAAGATCGGTAACCAAATAATTAGAGGCTAATTTAATAAATTTCTTTTTATCCCCTTTTCTTTTCTTGGTTTTTAGCCAATTTTCCAATTCCGAAACAACTTTTTCAAAAAATTCTCCCAAATCCTTTTGGTAAACATAAAGTTCAATTTGCTTTTCATCCAACCCGTATTGTTCCTTGAATCTTTTTCTTTTACTATTGGGCAATTCCGGTATTTCTTTCTTGATTTCAACTAAAAAATCATCTTCAATCTTTAAGGGAGGAAGATCGGGTTCAGTAAAATATCTGTAATCATGAGATTCTTCCTTTTTTCTCTGAGAAAAAGTTTTTTTATCTTTGTCAGACCAGCCCCTTGTTTCTTGGACAATCTTTTCTCCCTTTTCCAGCAATTCTTTCTGCCTCTTTATTTCGTAATCAATTGCTTCACCGGCCGCTTTAATAGAATTGAGGTTTTTAATCTCCACTTTGGTTCCCCTGTTTTCATCCTTGCTTAAGCTTATATTAACCTCCACTCTCATCTCTCCTTTTTCCATATCTGCTTTGGAAACTCCGAGGTATCTTAAAATCAGCTGAAGGTTTTTGGCAAATTCTTTGGTTTCCCTGCCGGAGCTGATATCCGCCTCGGTAACCAATTCCATCAAAGGAAGGCCGGCTCTATTGAAATCAACTAAGGAATAATTTTTATCTTTAGGATGAATAAGCCTGCCCGTATCTTCTTCGAGATGAATTCTGGTTATTCTTATCTTTTTCCCTTTGATTTCCAAAAATCCCTTTTTTGTTAAAGGGAGAGCATATTGAGATATTTGATATCCTTTGGGGAGATCGGGATAGAAATAATTTTTCCTTTCAAAGAAAGTTTCTTTGTTAGTTTGACAATTGAGAGCTAATCCGGCTTTTACAACTTTTTTAACCGCTTCTTTATTGATGACCGGCAAAGTGCCGGGATGGGCCAAGCAAATCGGACAAACATTGAAATTGGGCTTTGTCTCCCGAGAATCGTTTTTACAAGAGCAAAACATCTTAGATTTGGTATCTAATTCAGCGTGAATTTCCAAACCGATTGTCGGGGTATAAGGCATAGAATTGCTACTTTTTAGCTCTTCGCCAGCCCTGCATTATTTTAAGGCTTGAACTGGAGCCGACTATGTCAGCTCCGGCTTCAATCATTTTCATTAAATCTCTGTAGGTTCTTATCTTGCCGGATGCTTTTATCTTTAAACCAGGGGCGTTCTCTTTCATTATCTGAAGGTGCCGGGTCTTTTCCTTTAATTCAATGTGCTCCAGAGGATCTTTTTCAGTCGCTGTCTTAACACACATTCCTTTAGCTTCTTTAACCAATCCAGAAGCTTTAGCGATTTCCTTATTAGTTAAATAACCAGACCCAATAATAACTTTAGTCGGCAGAATCTTACATATCTCTCTTAAATCCTGGAGAATTTCATCATATCTTTCGTATTTCATATCAATGATATTCATCACTATGTCTAATTCGTCAACTCCGTCCTTTTTGGCTTTTTTACAAATTTCCATTCTTTTGGAATGAGGACTCAAGCCCATTGGAGGATCGATTAAAA
>CAYPCL010000043.1:0-4378 GCA_964409215.1 uncultured Candidatus Saccharibacteria bacterium
AGGCCCAACCCGACTGGGTTAAAGGAGAATTAAAAAAGGAAGGAATAATAGTAGAATCTCTGGGAGGCAAAGTTCCGGCTGTAGAAGTTTCGGCCAAGGAAGGAAAGGGAATTGAAGAGCTTTTGGAGACTATAAGTTTGGTAGCTGAGATAGAAGAATTAAAAGTGGAGAAAGATGTTCCAGCCGAAGGGGCAATTATTGAAAGCACCTTGGATCCTAGAAAAGGAATTATTGCCACTTTAATTCCCCGCAGGGGAACTTTAAGGAAAGGAGATATTATCGCTACCCCTTCAGCTAAAGGGAAAGTAAAACAGTTAATAGATTTTCAAGGCAAGCAAATGGAAAAATGCCTTCCTTCCCAACCGGTTGCTGTTTTGGGTTTTGAAGAAGCCCCGGAAGTTGGTCAACAATTTAAAGTTTTTGAAAATTCGGAGTCAAGCGAGGAATTCTCCCGGGAATCAGAAAAAAAAGAAGTTCTTTCCGAAAAGAAGGACAAAAAAGAAAAAGCTCTGAAAATAATATTAAAAGCTGATGTTAAAGGTTCTTTAGAAGCTCTTAAGTCCGTTCTTAAGGAGCTATCCCATGAAGAGGTAGAGCTTGATATTATTAAGAGCGAGGTAGGTAATATTAACGCTGGAGATATTAAATTAGCTAATGATTTGGGAGCCAGAATCTTCGGTTTCCGGGTTAAGATGGAAAAAAATATTGAAAACACCGCTTCCCAGTTGAAGATATTTCCCAAGACGTTTGAAGTAATTTATGAACTGGTTGACGATATTAAGGAAGCAATGGAAAGAATGCTCAGCCCGGAAATTAAAAGGGTTGATTTAGGGAAGATAAAAATACTGGCCTTGTTTAAAAAAAGCAAGAAGGGCCAGATTATAGGGGGAAGGATTATTGAAGGAGAGATAACCAAAGATACTTTAGCCGAAGTTTACAGGAATAAAGAAAAAATCGGCCAGGGAAAAATAAAGAGTTTGGAGGAAGAAAAGAGAACCATTTCTTCAGCCGCTAAGGGCAAAGAAGTGGGAATGCTTTTTCTCCCCGAAGAGGAGGTAGATATTAAGGAAGACGATGTCCTCCATGTCTATAAAAAGGAGAAAGTTGATAAAACTCTTTGATCTTGAAAGTTTAGGAGAATTAGGATTTAATAAAGGAAAGGCCACGTAGCCAAGTAGCAAGGCAGCGGTTTGCAAAACCGCTATACGTCGGTGCAAATCCGACCGTGGCCTCAATAATCGCCGGGGTGCTGGAATTTAGAAGACAGGGCAGACTTAAAATCTGCTGCCATTTTTTATGGCGTGCGGGTGCAAGTCCCGCCCCCGGCACATTGACACCACTATCTTTCTTTGTTATAATATAGATGGTTTTTTAATAATAAAAAAGGAGGTTGTCATGATAATCTATATTCAAGGTCCTTGGGAATCTTTTCTGTCTCAGGAAGAGACAGATTTTTTAAAAAGAAAGAAATTGTTGAACAACAAGATATTGAAAGGGAAATGTAATAAGATTGATTGGATGAGAAATGATCTCATTCCCATCATTTCCCCTCGAATAATTAGTGAGAAAAATATTCTGGCAGTAAAAGAAGGTTCTAATTTCCATTCCCCTTTTGCTGCTTTTGTACAAAGACAGCAAGCCCGATTATTTCGGGAAGCTGTCAATGGATAAATCAAAAACCCCTCAGACAAATGCCTGAGGGGTTTTCTCTTGTTTCTTTATCTTAAAACTTCCATTACAGCCAACTTGGAACCGAATTCCAGAGCTTCCTGCCGAGAGGGAAACCAAATATCAACGTGATAGTAGCCTTTTTTAGAATTCATTCTGTCTTTAACTATAAACTCGCTGTTGCCGAACAACTCCGGCAAACGTATCTTACTGTCGAATCTTAAAAGGTTATTGGCTATAATTCCCTCTCTTACTCTTTCACCGGAAGCGGTGATAAAAGGATCACCTTGAGTTTCCTGAATAGAAGAGGAATAACCTGTTACAATTACTCTTATTCTTCTAATAATTTCAGGATCATTTTCAACAAAAGTCGATTCCTGGCCGATAAGGCTGTTTTCCTGAAGAAGAGCCAAGTCAAAGTTCATTTCTTCTTCATTTAAAAAATCTTCTGCCATAACTGTTTCTTTGGCGAGAAGAAAAAGAAGAAAAACCACTATAATTCCCATCAAAATCAGGAAATTCAGGATTCTTAAGTTTTTTAATTTTAACATAGCTAGAAAACCAATGCTACTATAGTTTAACCGATTAGCAGTCATTGTCAAGCTATTTATAGCATAATGCGTGTTTTTTGTCAATAGTTTGATAGTACTAACTTTTGTTAGAAATATTTGCTAAAATGAATATAGAAAATTTATGAGAGTTTTATTCCCTTGCAAAAAAGCCCAAATTTCATTTTTTAATAAAGTTTTTTCTAAAATCTCATAATCCCAAACACTTGAAAAGGTATTTTAGTTAGTTTAAGGTTAAGTTGTTGAGGAGGAGTGTAGCGAATGGCAAGCTAGCACCCTGCTAAGGTGTCGCCCTAACAGGGCTTGTGGGTTCGAATCCCACCTCCTCCGCTGAACTTTAATTAAAAGACATTAAATATGGGAAACAATAATTCAATAAGCAAGAAACTCCAGTAAGTCGGAGATTCCACCGTATGTCCCATTGCAGTGATTATTAAAGACAAAAGAATTTTAATCGGCTATCGGCATTATAGATCGAGAGAAAAAGAAATAACTTCTCTATGGACATGTCCCGGTGGACGATGTAATCCTGGCGAATCAATAGAAAAAGCTTTACGCCGGGAAGTTAAGGAGGAAACCGGCATAGATGATCTCGAGATTCATAATTACATTGGCGAGGTTTCTGGTGCTAAGAAAGGTGATTTAGTACCTCTTTTTCTCTGTGGAATAAAACAAAAAGCTAAACTCATGGAACCGCATAAGTTCTCAGAATGGCAATGGATAGATTTTAAAGATTATGCCAATGGTTTACCGAAAAATTACATCAATGAAAATGCAAGAGTAATGATAACAAATTTTCTATCTGAAATATTAAGATAGGTTCTTGGAATAAAGATTTTTAAGGTGGGATGGCGGAACGGCTTAACGCACCAGTTTTGAAAACTGGCGCCCTTCGGGGCTTGGGGGTTCGAATCCCTCTCCCACCGCCAGATATTCAATTTCGAACCAAGAAAAAACCAACTAACCCCGGCTGTTTTTTTGGTATCTAAAATGTTACAATATAAGTATGACCAAGACTCAATTAGGACAATTTTTTACCACAAACTCCGACTATATCCTCCAAGGATTAGAAGAATTTGTTAAAAATAAAGAAATAACTGACCCGTTTGCCGGCAATCAGGATTTATTTAATTGGGCTAAAAAAAATAGATGCAAAAAAATTATTGGTTTTGACTATGATAAAAAATATACTAACGATAAAAAAGTTTTTCTAAATGATTCAATAAATAATCCCAAAGAATATAAATTTGTTTTGACTAATCCACCGTATCTGCACAAGAATAAGGCTGATAAAAAAACAAAAAACAATTTCTTTTCAAACATCCACTCCTCTTTTGAAGATTTGTACCAAGTTTCCATTTATTCAATTCTCAATTCTGAAGAAGGAATTTTAATTGTTCCGTTAAATTTTCTTTGTGCTGAAAATTCAAAGAAAATCAGGAATCTGTTTTTTGAAAAATTTAAAATCATTAAATTAAATGTCTTTTCCCAGCAGGTTTTTGATGATACAACCTACAATGTAATTTCCTTTTACTATAAAAGGAAAAATAGTTTTGAAGATAAAAACAAAATATCAGCCGTCATATTTCCTGAAAAAGAAAAAATCAGTTTTATTATAGAAAAAAAATTCGGCTGGCAGTTAGGCGGTAATTTCATCAACCAGGTAAAAAACGCTAAAAATTATTTGGAAGTTTTCCGGTTAACCGAAGACTTTTTAAAATCTGGAAATTATGAAGCAAAAATGGCACTCCAGAACATAAGGGAAATAAGAAATTATAATATCCACGAAGACCTAAAGAGTCTTTTAGAAAGAAATATTTTATTATTAAGAGCCATTGACAGCAAAAAAGGAAAAAAGATACAGCTCGAAGATATAAGAGAATATGGTATTTTAGGACTCGTCGGCAAAAACACTTCCCGCAATATGGCTCATATAATTTTTAAACAGGAAATACCCCTAAAAGAACAAGAAAAATTAATACAGGAATTTAATCAAGAACTAAATAAAAACAGAGAAAAATATTTCTCATTCTTTTTAACTAATTTCCGCGATAACGGCCGCAAAAGAATTTCCTTTGATTTTACTTATAAATTCTTAAACTATCTTTATGAGCAAAAACATTCAAAACAATCAACACTAC
>CAYPCL010000044.1:0-4209 GCA_964409215.1 uncultured Candidatus Saccharibacteria bacterium
AACAAGGAATCAGCCTCAACCGGCTGGTCAATGCAAAACTGCACAGGTAATAGATGTTTGTATCTAGCCTTTTCCAGATTAAATAAGATGGCTTAGAAGGGCGATTTTGGGGTTAAAATCAATGTTTTAAGGGTTAAAATGAGAATATATTTTTGGTTATCTTATTGATAATGAAAGAGATTCTAGAGAATATCTTGGTCCGACCCTTGAGTACGGAAACATTCGGCGATTGGTAATAAGTCGCCAATGAAATATTTAAAAGAAAAGGGCAAACTGAAACTCTGAAATGTTAGCGCAAATGAGCCTCTTAAGTGGTACTAAAAACGGGGGGCATATCCTATAATCCTTAATACTCAATTGCTGGTAAAATGAATGTATAATCCCCAACGCTCAGTTCGGATGAAGACGCTTTAAGACTACGAGTACTTTTCTTAATATCAAGAAATGAGATGATCATTTTATATAAGATTGAAACTCTTGCTTTACCTTTTTCTAACATTACTAAAAAATCCATTTCTTCAATTACTGGGAAATCAGGATCGTCAATGAATGGGCTAGGGGTTCCCATTTTGCTTAAAATAATTCCATAGATATTTTTATTATTTCTTGTATTTGGAATATCCAGTTTTTGAAAAAAACTATCTTTATTTCTCTCAAGAAAATCAATACAAATTTTTGTTTTTCTAATTCCTTCATTAAATTGTTGATCATGGTTAAACAATTCTTGTGTAGAATCAGGCCCATAAAACCACTTTAGTTCAATCACTAAAAAGTCTTTGTACGTATCATCCCAGATTAATAAATCGATATCAGTTTTTATTTGTTTGTTTTCCTTTAATGTAATTTTTGATTCAAATTTAAATCCGAATTTTTTAAAAAGAGAAGTAAGATCATTTATCATCTTGTCTTCCTTTAAATTTTTCAATCTACCATACTCCCTTTTTCTGCGTGGTAGCTTTGTTAAGAGAGCCTGGAAGTTTCTATCAATCATGCTTCTTATAATAAGAAGAGGAGATAAGAAGATTTCACTATTATTTATTTCTATTAAGGGTTGATATATGATATCCATATGGGGAATTGTATAATCATAAGTAAGATCACGAATTATTTCTGAAATAACTAATTCATTCAGCCCAGTGTGTTTTTTTATGCATTTAATTAAATTGTTTTTTCTAATCCTAAATAACGCATTATTAAATCCAGGATCATAATTTCCATACTTTTGGTAACTGCTTAAAAATGCGAACATATGAATGAAGCTTAACTTGTTTATCTGGATCCAAGCTGCCCTAAAATCACCAATACTATAGGACCCTAAGGACCATGAGTCGTCAAGTATCGCTTGTAAATTTAATGTTTCTCTTGCATATTTTTCAAAAGAATTTAGTATGAATTTATCTGTTTGATATTTCAATATTTTATCTGGAGTAATTCTCACTGTCTCTGAGAATTGTTTAATGGCTTTAAATATAGTTTTTGAATTTTTAGTCTTTTTTTTTATTTGATTAATATTTTTAGCTTCTCTTCTGATTTTGTCAAAAAATTTACCAGATAATAAAATTCCCTTTTCTTTATCTCGATATCTAAATTTGATCAAATTTTTCTTATTGTCGAAATAAAAGTCTGCCCACTGTTTCTGGACAGAAACAATTGCATCATGAATAATTGAAAACTTATGAGCGAGTGATATTGCTTGTATTGATTTTTCGATGTCCGATTCGCTAGTTTTTTTTAATATGCCACCTTCAGGACATTTCTTATAAATCCAATAAATTAGATATTTTTTTATATCTTCGAAATTAATCAATTCATCTAATTCTTTGTTTCCTAAACCAAGATTATTTTGCATCCCTTCTAAAATTCTAAAGGAGTGAAGAAAGGCTTCCAATCTTGGTAAGCTAAAAAAGTCAGAATCGGCTATGATCGAATCAAATATATTATAAATAAAGGTTGACTTTAGTACTTTAGTTTCATTTCGCATTTTATTTTATTAGATGTTAAACTGGTGTTAAATAAGATTTTTCTAGTTATCTCAGTATGAAAAACTCTCATATTCTGCAATTTTTATAATGTTTAATTTTTTAGGTAATAGAAATATAATCCTCCTTTTCTAATTCATTTTGGATCTCTACTGCTTTTTTACAAATTTCCTCAACAAAGTTATTCATCACATTTATCTGAATTATACTTTCAAAGTCTGGAACTAATGTTAATAAGCAACTAGTGATATGTAATAATGAAATTGCAGTGTTTTGGAGTGGATCAACGAGACCATAATTACTAGGACCAACAAGTAATATTTCTTGTTGAAGATGATCCTCTAACCCTATTCGATAAAATCCTTTAGATCCACCATGGTGAGAATCGCATGCTAAATTGTAAAATGGACGTAGTTTGTCAAGTTTTACTGCTTTCTCTAAGGCTCTAAAATTTCTTTCTTTTAATTTAGCACTAGGAACCCATCCATAGTCTTTTTGGAATTTATCATTGTATTTATCACAAAGTGCTTTTGACTTTTTTTTTAATGCTGAAAACTCTTTTCTATTTAGGGGAGCATATCCTAGTTTCCTATAATATGATTTATAATCTCTTCCCTCTTTGAGACTTCTTATAATGCTATGTTCTAAATATCTTTTTGAAACTTCGTTATTATTATCATTTAAGAAAAAGGATATGACTGATAATTCGTGTAGGCTCCTCCATCTTGCATTTGCCCCATCTGCAAAGCCTGATTTTAACAAGGAGGCTATTTCATTAGAAATGTGAATGGCTCTTGCATGGATCTTTGTAATCGCTTCATATTTAAAATTATTTGTTTTATTTTTAGTTTTATCTAATTTCTTCTTATTTTTCTCTCCAGATTCCAAAGAAATTTGAATTAAGCATTCAAAAAGATCTAAGGGTTCTTGCCATTTTTTAAGTAATCTATTTTCAAATTTTTTTGTAAATTTTCTTTGTTGATTTAGAAATATTTTTTTATCTTTAATGAGATCTTTTGTTAATATTTGGGAAAATTTAGGTATAACATCTTTACTTATAGTTTTGAAAAGAGTATTTAAGTCTTTATTATCTGGAAGATCTTTATTTGACTTTATATACTCTTCCAAGGCCTTCGTTAATATATGGGTACTTAGATCTTTTTTTTTCTTCTGTGAATTTTTGATATATGAATTCTTTTTTTTTAAGTATTTTCTTAATTTTTTAATTTTTATTTCACTTTCAATCTCATCAAATATTTTAATAAATTTTGGAAAATGGTTTTTTACATTTAATTTAAATCTGTTGTAATAATCTTCCTCAATTTTTTTGCCTTTTAATGACATTGAAATTGCTAACTTTGCTTCTTTCTGGATTTTCCTGTATTTGTATTTTATTTTTTCTATTTTCCCTCTGGGCAAATTAAGTTCTTTTATACAGTCTCTATTTAAATTCAGAAAAAAATTGTTAATTATAGTTCCATAAATGAATGAATGACACGCATCTAAAAAAAACTCTAGAAGAATATCTGATTTGCTATAAATGGATAGTCTTTTATTCAAATCTGAAAATAAATTATCTAGATCCTTATAAAAATCATTCATTAAGTTACTATTCCCTAGTTAGATCTTATGAAAATAATACACATAAAAGCAAAGTCCAGTCAAATATGGGGACTACTTAATGTGACACCAAAGCAATGGTGTTCCGCTCAACTGCAATGCTAAAATGTCCCCTATACCCTCACCCACTTGTTGATGGACGTGAAATAGAGGCCGGCTTCTTTGACTTTTTGTTGGGTGATTTTTTCCCAGAACTGGGTGTAGGCTTTGACCTGGGGTGTGTAGTAGTCAATAAAGCTCTGAAGCCCTCCGTTTATTTCATCGGTTTTGTAATCCGCAATGACCCAGCCGTCGGGTTCTAAAAAGACCAGGTCGATGATCCCGTTGAGAATAACCGGTTTGGAGGATGATGGATCCGTCTTTACGGAAAAAGGTATCTCATAGAATTTCTCCTTAGCTTTGAGCATCCGGTTCCAGAGTGTGGATTTGGTTATGGAGTTAATCAGATCCATAAGCTCGGTTTTTTCAGAAAGATCCCGTTCTTCAGCAGTGAGGATATTTTCTGCCTGGAGTTCCAGGTCTTTGACTTTACCCTCCCCTATGAGCTTGAGCAGGGCGTGCACGGCTCTTCCCCAGCTTTCTCCTTTGCCTCTTTGGGTCCAGTGAGGGA
>CAYPCL010000045.1:0-4083 GCA_964409215.1 uncultured Candidatus Saccharibacteria bacterium
AATTATTTATGTAATAAAAAACCTTGGTTGCTTCTTTTTAATTAAACCAAGGTTGTGCTTATAAGCACTTGGTTATCGTTAGTCGTTTCAGTTATTAATCATCAACATGATGTCTGGTACCGCCAGATTTATTCTTAACCTGGCCATTTTTCATTACTTTATCTGTTTTTTCAATAATGGGACCCGTAAGACTGTTTTTATCAGTTTCTCTGTAGATAGTACTACTTGTACCATCTCCTTTTCTACTCTGTTGATTTCGACGGTAATATTCATTTTTGCTAATATAGTTTTTCTTCATGACTAATCTCACCTCCTTTCAATTTTAGGGTTAATATTATTTTTTAAAGGTACTACAATTTTGATTATACACATCTGAAAACTAATGTCAAGGAAAATTATCCCTTTATCACTGCCAAGGGCTCCAATTTGGCCACTTTCTCGGCTATTCGACACTTATCAACAACTTCAACAACTTCATCAATATCCTTATAGGCCCCGGGTGCTTCTTCCAGTAATCCCCTCTTTGAACCAGCTCTGACAACTAAACCTTTTTCATCCAATTCCTTTTTTAGTTTGTTGTAATCAACAATTTTTTTAGCTTTGGTTCGGGACATTCTCCGGCCGGCTCCGTGACAAGCCGAACCAAAGGTTTCAGTCATAGCTTTTTCCGTTCCCGCTAAAACATAGGAAGAAGTTCCCATTGAGCCGGGAATGAAAACCGGCTGTCCTGTTTTTTGGTATTTCAAGGGAAGCTCCTCCCGATTGGGACCGAAAGCTCGGGTAGCTCCCTTGCGATGGATAATATAATCTGTCTTGTTGTGAGTTTCCAGTTTGGCCATATTGTGAGCCAAATCATAAACAAGCTTTAACTGGCTTTCGGATCCTAAAACTCTCCGCCAGGCTTTTCTAATGAGAAAGGTAATCAATTGCCGGTTGGTCCAGGCGAAGTTGGCGGTTGCCGCCATAGCCTTAAAATAATCCTGACCTTCTTGGGATTTAAAAGGAGCACAAATTAATTCCCTGTCCGGAAGTTTAATTTTAAACTTTTCTCTTTTTTGATTCATTAATCTCACATAATCGGTGCAAACCTGATGTCCCAATCCTCGGGAACCAGTGTGAATAGCAACAACAATTTGTTCCGGGAATATTCCAAAGGTTTCAGCTTTCTCCCGGTTGTAAACTTCGGCTACTCTTTGAATTTCCAGAAAATGATTGCCGGCTCCCAGAGTTCCCAACTGATCGCTTCCCCGTTTTTTGGCTTTATCGGAAACAAGGTCGGCATCAGCTTTTCCATAAGAACCTCTTTCTTCTACAAACTCTGCGTCTTCTTTTAAGGCATAATTGTTTTCTTCGGCCCAAACCAAACCAGTATTGAGAACCTTGTTTATTTCTCCTTTCTTCAAAACAATCCGGCCGCCTCGTCCCACTCCCGAGGGAACATCCCTCTGGATTTGATTGGCCAGTTCGGTTATCTTTTTTTCCAAATCCCGATATTGATAATCACTGGTTAAAAGACGGACTCCGCAATTAATATCATAGCCGACTCCCCCGGGAGAGATAACACCTTCATCGGCTTTAATGGCAGCTACTCCCCCAATGGGAAAACCGTATCCCTGGTGAATATCAGGCATAGCCAAAGCATATTTGGTTACTCCGGGCAGAACGGCGACATTAACTATCTGTTCTAAAGATTTGTCATTTAAAATATCTCCCAGCATTTCTTTACTGGCGTAAATTCTGGCTGGAACTTTCATATCTTTTCGGAAAGTTTCAGGAATCTGCCAGATATTCTCATCCATTTTTTGAAGATTCTTAAAACTAATCATATATCGTAAACAACAAGGGCTTCATAGCCTTGGCTGCTTCTTTTAATATTTAAATTGTGAAAAGTAACCGCTTTAATTTCATTCTTTGCCCGGCCTTTTCCGGCAAAAATCTCTGCTGAAAGGTTATTTTGATCAAGCTTTTTAAATTTATAATTAAAATAGGGCCGATAATTGGTTCTGGTTAAATAGAGAAGCTCCGAAAGCCAGTCCATCAAAAGAGAATCAAGCTTATCCGATTCTAATTTAATTAATTCTTTATCTTCTTGGGTTTTCTCAACATCTTTGCCATAGATAAAATCCATCATAGCTAAAGCTGAATTACTAAAAAGTTCTTCCAGATTTTTTCCAAAAGAACGAATTTGAATATCGGCCGGATGCTCTAGAAATTCATATTTCTTCATATCTTATTATAAGGGAACTATTGGATTTTCAAAAACAATCTGCAGAATGACAAAAAGGAGATAGAATAATATTAGTATTATTCCCTCCTTTCTTTCCATCATTCTTTCACTTCGGTAAAAAATAAATACCAAGGCGAATAAAACAAGCAAACCGGCCACTAGGATGTAATAGGAGCCGTCAACATTGAAATGAAAAGGGCGCATTACGGAGAAAATTCCCACCAGGAGCATATTGGCCATTCCCGAACCCAGTAAATTGCTGAAAGGCAATTTCCTGAGATGATTTTTCCGGGCCCGAAGAGCAATAATTATTTCCGGAAAATTCGTCCCGATGGAAAAAATAACAATGCCGATTACAAGTTTGCTCAAGTTAAGTTGCGATAAAAGCTCAATGGTTAGATCAACCGTAAAATGAGCTATGATTAAAATCAAAACCACACCCAAGAGGAATAAAAAGACATTTTTAATTAATCCTCGTCCTTTCTCCGATAAATAGGGAAAATCAAGCTTATGTCTTTGGCGGTAGTAAATTAGGAATATCAGACTGAAATATCCCAAGATAATAATCAACCCTTCAACCATACCCAAAGTTCCGTCCATACCTAAAAAGACGGGAATGAGCAGGAAAAGCATTATTATGCCGAATTGCCAGGTATTCTGTTCGGATTTGACTTCCCTTTGTAAATAAGCATTTAGGCCCAAAATGAGGCCAAAGAGCACCATGCTTCCCCCGAGAAGGTTTCCCAAAGATATATTTTGGACATTGGTAATAAGAGAATTTATCCCAATTCCCATTTCGGGAAAGGAAGTAAAAAAACCCATTACCAAGCCGAGAAAAAAAATACCTATGCCGAGCTTCTCGGCAATGACTTTAATATTATTAATAGCCAAATCGGCTGATTTCCCCAAAGCGTAGAATAAAGCGAAAAGGGCTAATATTGTTATTAAGATTTGATTCATATTAGGGCTGGAAAAGGTCTTCGGGCAAGAATTCTTTTGGTCGCAGTAACCAGAGGATACCGGCTCGGCAGGATTTTCCCGAAGTTTTATTTAAAGAATCCTTAAATTTCAAAATCAAAGTCCCGTTTTAATTTTGGAGGGATAAAAACCTTCCAGAGGATATTAGGTACTTATTATAGAGGAATAGCTTCTTTATCCGGTTTTTTGGAAAAACTATTACGGCAACAACAATAACAATGGGAATTAATATGTTTTTTGACATTGTCTTATAAGCTTCGGCTACTGGATATATTATTCTTTTTCCGGTTGGGACTCCATATCCTCTGGGGGAGGTTTATCACCTTCCATCATTTCTTTGTCCATCGGCTTCTTCTCCATATCCTCTGAGGGTTGTTTTTTATCTAATTCCATTGGGCCAACGCATTTTTCCATAATTGATTTAAGTTCCTCCGTAGATGGTTCTTTTGTCTTTAATTTATCAATAATACTTTGAGTAAGGTTGTTTCTCACACATTCTTTAGCTTCAGCCGGAACCTTGCTAAGAATGTTTTCAATAATTTCCTCATCGGTTATCTCTTTTGATCTATCTGCCTTATCTAAAGGTTTTTCAGGAGCAAACTTTTCAAAACAGCGGATAATCTCTTCTTCGTCCTGGGGACTGGGAATATATTCTCCACTCTTTAATCCATCAACAAAATTACTCCTTATTTGGTTAAGGCAGTTAATGGTTTCAGGGGAAGCACTTTCCAAAGTTTGTTTTAATTCTTCCAATTTTTCTTTCATCTCTTGTTCTGACATTTGAACCGCTTTTTGGAAACAAAACTCAATAAGATCACCTTCTTCGGAATTCTGAGGAAGCTGGCCGTTTCTAAAATCATTGAATTTTTCTTCTCCAA
>CAYPCL010000046.1:0-4044 GCA_964409215.1 uncultured Candidatus Saccharibacteria bacterium
AAAAGAAAAACGAGGCGCAACATTTGTCACACCTCGTGTTTTGAAAAATTCGGCTGAGAACCAAGAACCAAAGTTCCCGATCCAAGAGCCAAGAAGCCAAAGACCAAAGCCCGGCACTACCCGAAGAACAAGAGACCGCCAGAATAGTAGTCGTAGGCATAGGCCCGGTCGTCCACGCCGTCGAAGTCAAGTCTGCCATCGTTGGCTTCGAAGTGGAGCGAATAGTCGGCGGACTGCCACTGTAAATCGCGGGCCTTGAAGTAGGGCGAAGGGGTGGCGGACTGCCACTGTAAAGCGGCCATGTCCAAACCGGGCGTATTCCAGTCGCGAGCCAAGATGTCGGGATACATCGCCATAGCGATCGGAGTATCCAGACCAGAGAGGATAAATCCTTCCGGCAGTGTTGACATCTGCTCTCTGTCGGCGTTGATGGAAAAGCCCTGAAGCGGATTCGGGAAATGAAGTCCGATAACCGGGCCTTCCTTCATCCGACTGATGAGCTGGTCGTGCCGACTTCCGTCAACAACGCTGACTTTGCTTACTAGTTCACCTTTGCGATAGTTATTGAAGATTCTATCGCTAAAGGTTTTTCTGTAGCTTTTGTTGACATCGGCCAAATACATTTCCAGTTCAGCGCCAAGATCGTCGGTGACGAGCTTGGGTAGAACTACCGGCAAAAAGACACCGTTCGCGATGTTGGCAATTTGAGAGTTATCCCTGATGATAGCCAACAAGCGTTTGGTTTCCGCCATGAACTGTCCAGCCGTAATCAGACATCTGTGCAACCGCGTAATGCGATTGACGAATTCCACTTCCTCGTCCAACTTGGGCTGATTCAATCGGAAATTCCTGTCGGCGGCATGGACATTGGCCTGCAAATCTTCGGGAATCCTTCGGCCGTGCTTGTCAAAGAGCGTTTTTACAGCACCTTCTAAACTTACTTTTCCTTTCTGAATCTTTCTGGCGACCCTCTCTCCACCCAAGTTTTTTACTAGAGCGTTAAGTTCACCAGTAGTCCAATTCTGAATCGTCCATTTGCTACTCATTTTGTTCTCCTTTCAGGCTACATTGCCTGAAGTTTAATTTTTGCTTCTTCCCCGAAACATGGGATTCTTCTATTGTAAAAGAACAACTATATTATAGCAAATATAAATAAAAAGTCAAGCTAAGATATTACAACAAGGCGGTCCCGAGGAGATTTGAACTCCTGTTGCTAGGATGAAAACCTAGAGTCCTAGACCGGGCTAGACGACGGGACCAACGTTTAAATTCTAACAAAAAATTGAAAAAAATCAATAATTCAGTTATTATTTAGATATATGACTATCCTGGGAATCGATACATCTTGCGACGAAACAGCAATGGCGGTTTTAGAAGAAAAGGAAGGAAAATTCAAAGTTCTTTCCAATATTGTCTCCTCTCAGGTAAAACTCCATCAAAAATACGGCGGAGTTTACCCTTCTCTGGCCAAGCGGGAGCACAAAAAGAATCTGCCGATAGTTTTTAAAAAAGCTTTAGAGAAAGCAGGTCTTGAAGAAGTTGATTATTTTGCCGTAACAATCGGGCCCGGCCTTGACCCCTGTCTTTGGGAGGGAATAAATTTTATTAAAAAAAGAGCTGATAAACCCATTATTCCGATTAACCATATGGAAGCCCATATCTTAATCAATTTTCTTGAAGAAGATTACAGAAAGATATTGCCGGCTCTTTCCCTGGTTATAAGCGGAGGGCATAGCCAATTGGTTTTAGTAAAAGAAATAGGCAATTACAAGATAATCGGAGAAACCCGCGACGACGCTGCCGGAGAATGTTTTGACAAAACAGCCAGAATCCTGGGCCTCCCCTATCCCGGAGGACCAGCTATAGCCGAGGAGGCGGAAAAAGAATCTTCTTTATCAATTGATTTGCCCAGACCGATGATAAATACCAAAGATTACGATTTTTCATTCTCCGGTTTAAAAACCGCTGTTCTCTATGACTTTAAAAAAAGAAATAAAGAAGTAAGAGAATCCAAAGAATATATCCGAGCTATGGCCGGAGAAATTCAACAAGCGATTGTCGACGTTTTAATTAAAAAAACTTTAAAGGCAGCCAGGGAATATGAAATTAAAAATATAATTCTGGCTGGCGGAGTTTCGGCCAATAAAAAACTTGGTCAAGAGTTCAAAAAAAACAAGGAATTTAAATTTTGGATTCCCCAGCCCCGACTCTGCACCGACAACGGATTAATGATTGCCTTAACCGGTTTTTTCAATAAAGATAAAGCAGTAAAAGATTTCAGGGAAATAAAATCAAATCCAAATTTACGTTTATGTTAAACACATATCATCTTCTCTATCTTTTCGGTTTTCTCCCGAGCATAATATGGCTGAGTTATTATTTAAAAAAAGATGATCATCCGGAATCCAACCGGATGGTTTTGAAAACTTTCTTTATGGGAATTATCGGAGGTTTTTTGGCAATATTTTTAGAAAAAGGATTTAAATTTGCCACTCCCTTTTTAAAAGAAAATTTAATTTCCCTCCTTATCTCCATTTTTATAGGCGGAGCTTTAATTGAAGAATACGTTAAATATCTAATTGTTAAAAAAAGCACCTTTAAAAGTCCGGAACTGGATGAACCCGTTGATATAATGATTTATATGATTATTTCCGCTCTTGGCTTTGCCAGCCTGGAAAACATTCTTATTTTAACCAACTATCATCCTCTTTTAGATACAGCCAAAACAATGGAGATAATATCCTGCCGCTTTATTTCAGCCACTTTTCTCCATGCTCTCTGTTCGGCCTTCTTGGGTTATTTTTTAATAATATCATTCAACAAGTCAAAAAAAGGATTCTTTATCATCGGTCTTTTCTTGGCTACTCTCTTCCACGGCCTCTATAACTTCTCAATGATGAAGATTGAAGGCTTGGAAAAATTCATTATTCCTATTATAATATTATTAGGATTGGCTTTGTTTGTTTCTTACGCTTTTAAAAAAGCAAAAAGGTTGAAACATAAATGTAATATTAAAGTTTAAGATGTCATTTTTAAAAAAATTAAAAACTGATCTTGAAGAAGAGGAAAGAGAAGTTGAAAAAACTCCCCCCAAGAAAAATAAAAGCTCCAAAAAAAATAAAAAGAAAACAACTACCGGTCAATTAGCCGTTGATGTTTACCAGACAAGTTCTTTTATTTGCATTCAAGCTCCCGTTGCCGGAACTGACCCAAAAGATATAGATATTAATGTAGAGAATGAGATGCTTACAATCAAGGGAGAAAGAAAAGAACCTAATGGCAGTGAAAATAGAAAATATCTCAAAGAGGAATGCTATTGGGGTCCTTTTATCAGACAGATTGCCCTCCCGGAGGAAACTGACGCCAGCCGGGTAAAAGCTTCTTTTGAAAACGGAGTTCTCACCGTAAAGCTGCCAAGGATAAAAAAAGTAAAGAAAAAGAAAATAGATATTTCCGTTAAGGAATAAGATGATCTAAAAAACCACCGCCTTAAACTCGGTGGTTTTTAAATAGTGTCGGAGGTGGGATTCGAACCCACAAGCCCTAAGGGCACTTGGTCCTAAACCAAGCGTGTCTGCCAGTTCCACCACTCCGACTTAGTTTCATCTTAATTGGAAAGCAATTGAAAATCAATGAAAAAAGCGCCGGTTGAATAGTTCTTACCGGCGCTCATTTTTACCAGGCATTCAGTATAGATCTATAATTAGATCTATACCTTCCATAATATCGACGAAATCTATCTTCGCCGATTTTAATCTGACGAAAGTGAATTATCTCACCTTCGTCATTCTTGCGTATTTCCGTCATAACACTTTCCTTAGGATTATAAGAAATGATGGTCCCATCACTTCTTATAACCACTATCGCCTTAGAGGTTAATAATCCTTTTATTTCAATAATCTTCTCAATCTCAGAGTCACTGCTGATGTTTCCCTTTTCCGATTTGGTGGCGATAGTTTTAAAGTTGGAAGCGCAGCTTCCAATAATAATAGCCGTAAGTGAAATCAGAAATATTTTTTTGGCTAACATTTCAATCACCTCCTT
>CAYPCL010000047.1:0-4012 GCA_964409215.1 uncultured Candidatus Saccharibacteria bacterium
TCTTAAGGCAAGGAAGGGAATCCATGCTACAGAAAAAGGGATAAGAGAAAGATACTCTCATGTCTTTAATCCGATGATAAATGAAGGATTCTTTGGTGACAAAGTAGTAATAGTTGAAGGCCCTTCAGAACAATATGCTTTGCCTATTTACGCAGATGCACTCGACGTCAATTTTGATAAAAATAATATATCAATTGTGCATAATCATGGAAAGGGGGATATGGATCGCTTACTACGTGTATTTAATGGCTTTGAAATTCCTACATATCTATGGTTTGATGGTGATAAAAATAACGAAAATACCGCTATGAAGAAAAAAACTTTAGAACTTCTTAATTTATTGGGCAACGAAATCACAAAAATCGAAGCTGTATGCACTATAGTGTCAGACAAATATACAGTATTAGAATCTAAGTTTGAAGATACATTGAAAAAAGAATTAAAAGATTATGATATCCTGACACAGCAAGCAGTACAGGAGCTCGGACCTTCCTTAGGAAAACCTTTGAAACACAGGTTTATTGCTGATAAATTAAAGCAGAAAATTAATGAAGGAGAATCCCCACAGGCGGTGTTACCAGGAACAATAATAAAGATTGTGAATAAGATAAGAAAGTTAGAATACTACGGCACTGTTTTTTTAACAGATAAATCCTAGAAGAGATTGAAGACAGGGATATTACCGACTATTACGATCGCTGAAAGGTTCGAGATTAATACTTATTTTTTTAAATTAAAAAAACTAAAAACTAGTGGAGATTTAATATGAAAATACATCCGGTGCAGATCAATAATATACAAGCAACAGCAATAGAAAATACACCAATTGGATCATTTTGTATTGTTCCTACCGTTCTAGATAAAAACATTTTATTATCTGATGATGAGAGATTGTTAATTAAGAAGAAAAGCAATTTATTATGCGACCTTTTAAAAGATGAAGGATTTCTTTCTGAAGTTGCATATCTTTATGAAGATAATATTAATCTACCACCTATAATAGTATCTTTTAATCGTTTTTATAAGGAGGATAAGGGACCAAATTATATAGGAAAAACTTCAAACAATATTTTGGATATAGAAGGTCATAAAGGAAGGTTTGTAGAGCTTAACTTTCTCGACGTTGATTCCAAGCTTCGAGATGTAGATAGGCTTCTTTTCCTTTGGGAAGCTTTTCTCTCTCTGGCATTATTTCATTCTCCAATGCGTCCATATGATATTAATAAAGTAGCTCCCCGGAGTGAGTCTCAAGCTAAACGGGCATGGCTTCTTGCCATAAAGAAAGAAAAGATTAAGAATCCAAGAAAAAAATTTGTTATGGGAATAGAAAGATCTTATATCAGAAAAGCTCGACCTAAACCTTTTTGTTAATGGCAAGATAAAAATGTACAGTTTTATCTTGACATTGACATTCAAGGTAGAAAAGAATTATAAAAAAACATGAAAAGAATTTTTTATCTTTTTCTAGCTTTATTTTTCTTTCTAAACACATCGCAAATCATATACAGCCAAGATAAAAGGGGAGTCCGCCTTGGAAAATATTTTTCTTTTTTAGGCATTTGCGATTGGTCTTATAGACAAACAAACATCTATGATGAAGATTATATTTATTATGGCGGCTGGATTTACGGGAAAATTGTATGGAACAAATTAAATATAGGCGGAAAAAACAAACATTTGCCTTTTGGTCTCTACATTTCTGGCACCTTGGCTTCGAGTGATAAAGAAAAGCCTTGGGAAAATAATTATGTATTTGGTCTTGGTATTGAAAAATATCTCTTCTATCACACTGAAAAAATTCCTTCAATATTTAAGAATCTCCGTATTTATGCTGAATATTTAAAGTTAGGATACATCAAAGAAAAAGCTGAAGAATGGGTCCCTGATTCAGACATACGTTTTGGATTTGATCTTTACAAGGATTTCGGCATAGGAAAGGGAAAAACAAATGAAACTCTGTGGCAGGAAGTTTGGGCAAATGTGTGCTGGCAGAAAACCAACTTCTTTATGGACGATTATAAAAGCTTTACTGCCAGCTATAATTATAAAATCGGCTTAAGGCTTCTTAAAAACTTTCAATTTTCTCTGATGCCGTATTTGTTGAATGAAGTTTCCTGGACAGCTCGTCATGATTTCTTCTGGCAGAACCGGGCTTTATTAGGACTCGGTATTCGTTCAATGCCTTTCCAAAAAGCTAATTTTGACCTATGGAATCATTTAAAGATATTCACAGAATACATAAGAGTTGTTGCTTATTTCAAAGAAAAACCCCCCATAAACACACCTGAATATGATTTCAGAGTAGGAATGGTTTTTTCCATAGGATTCTGGAAATAAAGAAAATTTTAATTTACGGATGTCTTTTTCTGGACACTCTTAGTTTTACAGGCTCGGAAATCACGGTATTCTTTTCAGGAAGTTCATCCAAGCTGTTATATCTGGACTCCAGTGAGTTTTCTGTTAATACCGCATATATGAAAAATTGCTCATTATGTTTGGCACTATACTCTCCTGTCCCTCCCAAATAAACTATGGCTGTCCATTCTTCAGTTGCAGGAACTTGATGTTGTGTATAAAAACCTTCAGTTTCTAACGGCTTAACTAAAATATAAATTCTTGACCCTCTCCATTCTTGAGTAAAATCATTAATTCTTCCTTCAACTGTGATTTTTACATGTTCTTCCGTGGAAAAAACTTCACCCTTAGGCTCATCAATTATTATCTCTGCTTTATTTTTTTTATCCAAATCG
Source organism: uncultured Candidatus Saccharibacteria bacterium (assembly GCA_964409215.1). Classification (GTDB taxonomy): domain Bacteria; phylum Patescibacteriota; class Minisyncoccia; order Minisyncoccales; family CG1-02-41-26; genus CAYPCL01. The sequence continues at coordinate 2,751 of CAYPCL010000047.1, forward strand.
CTGAAAATCAAATATATGCCCAGAAACACAAGAATAAATCCCAATATAACAAAGATAATTCTGCCTGTAGGTGCAATAGGCGGGATAACAATAAATCCTTTTATTCTTAGCTCCCCGGAAAATCCAATTATCAGGAATAGCCCTCCCAATATAATCAATAAAATAGAAATAGGAAGTTCTCCCAGCATATTCATTTCTGTCATCTTAATGCTCCTTCTAAAATTTATGTATCATAACTAATCTTGTTTTATCAAAAAGGCGCTCGTGATATAAGCTGATAACTCCATGTAGAAACAAAATTGTTTAGTGCTCCCCAAAAACCAACATTGTCATTATTTGGATTATTTGAAGGTGTTACCCATCCGGTTATTTTAACATTTTGATCCATCTGTACCTCAATTGTAGGAGCATTCGTCTTCCAGCCGGAAGTTCCCCCTTCAAGCCCGAAGATATTCCCTGTGATTGGGGGCTGTATTATCCATCCCTCAGATGGAAGAGAAAAGGGAGAACTGTTAGCAAACGCCTGACAGCAGTCCCAGCTGCTTGGTGAGATATGCATAGAAGAAAGAGTCACGAGTTTGAAAGCTTCGCCTGGTCGATCATCTAGGTTTATATTACCAAAAGCTGAAACTGTTATTTGAGAAGTAATCGAATCATCTGTGGGAGGAAATATATATATTTGAATATTCACATTCAGTGTTGAAATATTTCCATTTGCATTAATTATCAAATCTGAACCATAGATTTGATATGTATAGGAAACAGGAGCTCCTTGATACAGCACACCGCCCTCCCAAAAAGAAGGCATAAGAATAACTGAAGTTCCCCAGCCTGACTCAGGACCATAAATCAATCGAAAATAACTGTCATTGAGATGAAGCGCGCCATACTGAGAATAATCACCTTCAGTTCCATAGGCAATCTCGAGAATATTGCCTTTTTGAGATACACTCCACTCAGCTAAAGGAGTAGGGGAAGTGGGGAGGTTATCCTCCCTATTCCCGTTGCAATAGACATTGATTATAAAAACAATTAAGAAAATAAGAGGTTTTTGGCAGTTGTTCATGGATTCCCAGTATTCAATTTTGCTTTCGTTTTAAAATTACCATGTTTAATATCCACAGTCAAGGAAGGAATAAACACATTGTGGTAACAAAACAAAAGTGTCCCCATCAACTGCAATGCTAAAATGTCCCCTTCGGAAAGGAGGCGGGCATGAAGGAGACAATAACATTGAGCATGCAAGAGATTCATCGGTTAAA
>CAYPCL010000048.1:0-3751 GCA_964409215.1 uncultured Candidatus Saccharibacteria bacterium
CAACGGAGTGAATATGGAGAAGAAAAAGTTAAGTTCAAGCATGGAAGATTACCTAGAGGCGATCCTTGTTCTTACGAAGAAAAATGGTATAGTCCGGGTAAGTGATATTGCCCAACTTCTATCTGTAAGAAAGCCTAGTGTTAATGCGGCGTTAGAAGCCTTATCCAAGAAAAAGCTTGTTTTACATAAGAGGTATGGAGATGTAAACCTTACAAAAGAAGGGAAAGTGTTAGCTCGAAATGTTCAAAGTCGACATGATATGTTTGTTAAGTTCCTAAATAAAATTTTAGATATTGATTTCAAAACAGCCCAAGAAGATGCTTGTAAGATGGAACATGTAATAAGTCATCAGACTTTTAATAAACTAACGAAGTTTATAGAATTTTTAGAAACCTGCCCCGATCAAGATAGGCCTTACTGTTTACAAAATTTTGATTATTACTATAAAACTGGCAGGCGGCGCAAGTGTGAAACCGGGAAGATGAAGACGGAGCATAATCAAATGTGAAAAAAAATTTTAGATGAATGTTTAAATTTCTAACATTATGTCTAAGTTGAAAGGAATTTAATAAGTTTAAATTGAATCAATTGAGGAGTAGAAAAAGTGAGAAGAAAGCTTTTAATTTTAATGATTTTATCTGTCCTGATTTTTATAACAAACAATATACTTTTTCCCCAACAACATAGACAACGACATGGGAGAGAACAAGAAACCTCCACTTCCATTATTAAAGGTAAAGTTGTTGATAGCGACAAGGTTCCCATAACTCATGCGATAGTGTTAGTCCCTGAAATCGGAATTTCTACTAAAACCGACGCTTTTGGATTCTTTGAGCTGAAACGGATTCCTAGAGGCAAATACCATCTGGAAATCATCAAAGAAGGATATATGCCTTATCGATCTGATGTTTTTGAGTTAGCTGATAAAGAGAAGACATTTAATGTGACTATAGTCAAAGGAATAAAGGAAGAGGTCGTTGTTACGGCCACAAGAAGAGAAACATCTATAAAAGAAGTTCCGATAAGAACCGAAGTGATAACAGCGAAAACCATAGAAGAAAGCGGTGCCAGAACTGTTTCTGAAGTGCTGAACAAAGAATTGATGGGTTGTTGGATCAACTTGTCATGCACTAACTGCAATTTTACTGAACTGAGGATGCAAGGTCTTGAAGGTGGCTATTCCCAAGTCCTTATTGATGGGCTGCCGATTTTCAGTGGATTAGCGAATGTTTATGGTCTTCAGCAGATCCGCAGCGAAAATATTGAGAGGATTGAAATACTTAAAGGCGCTTCTTCTTCTTTGTATGGAGCCCAGGCAATAGGAGGAGTGGTTAATATTATTACCAGAGAGCCTTCTCTGAATCCAGAATTTAGTATCGATGGCACCTATGGTAAATACAATACTTATGATTTAGCCGCACGGGGTTCCTATCGTAAAGGTATATTCGGTATTGTTGCCACTGCCCAAAAAGGAAGAAACGATTATGTAGATGAAAATAACGATAACTTTACTGATAAAGTGGAATCAGAAAACCTGAACATATCAGTAAAAACCAATGTTTATCTTTCAGGAGACTTGCAAAGGGTAAGTCTTTTCGGTAGATACATTGATGAATTCCGGCGGGGCGGATATGTCCCGAATATTGATGACCCTCTTGATGAAGACGGAGAACATATATGGACTGACCGCTACGAATATGGGATCAGCTATCGGGGAATCTTCAAAGAAAGCAATATTCTAAAATTGAGTCTAGTAGGAACAAACCACAAACGTCGTGCCACAAACGCTGCCAGACCCTTTGATTCTGACGAAAAATTATATGTCATAAACGCTCAATATTCCCACCAGCTTTTTGAAGGCAACCACATTGTGACAAGCGGAATAACCTATAAAAATGAAAAAATTAATGAGATTATTAATTATAATCCCTCTCCAGAAAAAGGTGCAAAAACAACAGGAGTTTATATTCAAGATGAGATAAATGCCCTTGAGAAATTAGATCTCGTTTTTGGTCTTCGTTATGATTATACTGACAGTACTTTTATAGAGGCTTCTTCTGTCAGCCCCAGGCTGGGAGCAAAATGGGAAATCAGTCCAAAGTTTAATCTTCGTGCAAGCATTGGCAGCGGGTTTCGGGTGCCCTATCTTTTTGCTGAAGATTTACATCTCTGTTCAGCGGCTCCGCTTATTTATAATCCAGGAAATCTTGAACCAGAAAAGTCCTTAAGTTACAGTATGAGTGGAGAATATTATACTAAAAATATATATTTTGATTTTAATATCTTTCGGACATTAATCAGAAAAAAAATCTATTTCAGTGAGGAAAACGCCCCACCAGGATTTGATTTTGTCTACTTAAACGGCGGCGATGCCTACACACAAGGCATTGAAGCGAGTGCAAACATACCCTTAATGAGCAGGCTCCGCTTTCATCTTGGTTTTACTTATACAGATGCTAGGTACAAAGAAGCCCAGGATTATGGAATAGGCAAGAGTCAATACATAATGCGCACTCCTGAAACAACGGCCCAGTTTAAGCTTGAGTATAATCATTTGGAAAAGGATTTAATAATTAACATGATAAGCCGGGTAACTGGAAATATGTACATCGAGAATTATGTTGAGGAGAGAATTGAAAAAACTCCTTTCTTTAGCTTATGGGATATTAAAATAATAAAAAAATTCATGAAAAATCATCTGTGGGTCACATTTGGTGTTGATAATATTTTTGACTATAAACAAAAGGTTATCTATACCGCTGCTGAAGACGAAAGTGCTGCCTACATATATGCCCCGCTAACTGGAAGATATATCTCCATAAATGCAGAATTTAAATATTAAAGAAAATAGTCATCTTATATTCTCATCATGAACAAGATTGAACTAACCTGGATTATTAGCAAAAAAGAGTGCTAAATATGAAAAAAACAGACTGGCAGTATATGGTAGTTACCCTCATTTTTATGTGCATCATAGGAATGGCAATTATCGGCTTCCTAAGGGGCTTGATTATTTCCAAAGACTTCACGGCTTCAGAAAATGTCCTAAATCTCCGGTGTCATTATTGGGGAAATATCCATTTCTATCTTTCTATTGCTTTTGCTGTTCTTTCCATCGTTTACATCATTCTCAGTTGGAGCTGGATTAAGGACAAAGGTTCACAGCTCTTTCGTAGAGGATGGGCAGTGATGATTATTCTGATAACGGTTATCTTTTTTCTGGTCCTTCTCCTTCTCTGGGCTGCCTCTCCGAAAGCTTCAGATGATGAGGTCTATGAAGGGAAAATTCATACTAGTTTCGTCACAGATCAAATGACTCTTACGGAAGAAGAAAAACAGATAATAAAAGAACAGGAGACAAAAGAGGGATTGAAGTATAAGGAACGGCCCCAACAACAACCTGAACAAAGATTGGTTACAGGAAGGAAGGCTGCTGTTCCTTCTGGAATTCTTATTACTGGGAAGATGAGCCTCTATGATTTAGAGGAAATAACCGACATACCAGCACGGAAAATTGCTGATGAGTTGGGAATCCCTTCAAACACTTCTCTTCATGAACATTTGGGGAGACTGAGAAAAAAATATCTCTTTAGCATGCAGGAAGTAAGGAATGTAGTCGCTTCTTTAAGGAAGAAAAATATAAACAAAAAAACAAAAAATGGCAGTCAAAAATCTAATGAATCTTGATATCAAAAATAGTTCGACCTGAAAAAAATGAATTAGCTCTGAGGAAAAGGCTAATTATGCACTC
>CAYPCL010000049.1:0-3686 GCA_964409215.1 uncultured Candidatus Saccharibacteria bacterium
AAACGATTGGAGACGCTCAAGATATCAATGTTATCTCTTTCCGAAAAAAGATCAATGACGGCCTGATATATCTTCTGGTGTTTTGTCTGATAAAAATCTTCCGGTTTCAAAAAATCAACTACTTTAAGAATAGCTTCAGGGTCAATCATTAAAGAACCTAAAAGACACTTTTCAGCTTCAATATTCTGAGGAGGAAGTTTTTCTTCTATTTTTCCAGCCATAATTTTATCTTAGTAATTTATTAAATGACTTCAAGTTTTTTAATCTTAGGTCCCTGGTCAGTATCTTCAATCTGCCAGCCAGACTTCTCAATCTCCTTTCTTATTTGGTCGGCTTTTTGAAATTTCTTTTTCTTTCGGCATTTTTCTCTTTCTTCAACCAACTCTATTATTTCCTCGGGAATTTCCTCTCTTTTTATCTCTTTGAGCTTTAACCCGAAGATTTTATCAAAATCCAAGAGGAGCCCATATTTAGTCTTAGCCGGAAGATTGCTTTCCAACATCTCCCAAGTCAAAGCTAAAGCCTGGGGAGTGTTTAAGTCATCGTTAATGTATTTCAAAAACTCCCTCTTGTAATCATTATCGGATGATTTCCCTTTTGAATCTTTTAGTTCAACCGTTCTTTGATAAAGTTTTTTTAAAGCCCGATCGGCTGATTCCAAGCTTTCCAATGAAAAAACCAGCTTTGACTTATAGTGAGCCGTTAAGACCAGATAGCGGAAAGAAAGGGGATGAAAACCTTTTTTAATCAATTCTTCCAAAGTGAGAATATTGCCTTCTGACTTTCCCATTCGGGCTTTTTTAAGAACTAAAAACTCTCCGTGAAGCCAGTAATTGGCTAAGGATTTTTCATAGGCTGCTTCGGCTTGGGCAATTTCGTTGGTATGGTGAATTTGGATATGATCTATCCCTCCGCAGTGGATGTCAAAGGGAATTCCCAGATTCTTTATTCCTATGGCCACGCATTCGGTATGCCAACCGGGAAATCCGACTCCCCAGGGAGAATCCCAGTCCATTTGTCTCTTTTTATCCTTGGGAGAAAATTTCCAGAGAGCAAAATCAGTCGGGTTCTTTTTTTCACTCATTTTTATTCTGGCTCCGGCTTTAGGATCAATCTTTTTGGCCCAGAGCCGGCCATAAGAGGGGAGTTTGGAGCTGTCAAAATAGATCCCGTCCTTAATCTTATAAGTAAATCCCTTTTTCTCTAAAGTTTTTATTAAATTAATCTGATCTTCTATGGTCTCGGTTGCTTTTTCCCAGACATCGGGCTCAATAATATTTAATCTTTTTAAATCTTTTTTAAATGCTTTTGTATAGAAGTTGGCTATGTCCCAAACTGTTTTCTTCTCTTTGGCAGCGCTTTTTTCCAATTTATCTTCTCCGCTGTCGGAATCGGAAGTTAAATGGCCGACATCGGTAATATTCATAACATGTTTTACTTTATAGCCATTATATTCCAAAGTCCTCTTAAGAATATCTTCAAAGATATAGGTTCGGAGATTGCCAATATGGGCATACATATAGACAGTGGGGCCACAGGTGTAAAGACCAACTTTTTTATCTTTTAAAGAATTGAAAATTTCTTTTTTTCTGGTGAGAGTATTGTAAAGCTTAAGTTTCATATTAATATCTTAGCACAAGTCGGGACTAACTCAAGATTGACATTTTTCCATTATTATGATAAACCTATCATATAAATTTCAAAAAGAACTTTAAAAAAATAGGAGGGAATTATGATTAAAAAACTTTTATGTTGGTTATCTTGGACCATTATTTCTGGTAATAATTGGTTAAGTTCAATCTCCATATTAATTTCTATATTGCTTTTTATAACATTAATCGCCAGTGGAATTGTTAAAACTTTAATTCATTTCTCAAGACCTTATTATTTAATAATTTTCCATTTATTTATTGTTATTGCGGGTCTTATTGTTATTTCCGTTTTTTTTACTTTTCTGCTTCCGAAAAAATTCAAGAACAGAGAAAATCCTTTTATTGCAATTAGGGATGGAAAAGAAAAATTAAAAGAATTTGAATCAAGAAGAATTCCTTCAGCAAGAGAAATTGAGATTTTATCTTTTTTGATAAAGGATACAAAGAAAAATTTCAATTCTATTAATCTTAGAAAATGGATGGAGAGTTATGAGGATCTAGAGAATGACTATGATAAATTAAAGGAATTAGATAGAAAGTATAAGAATATTGAAAAAGAAAAAAACAAAATAAAAACTGAAATAAAAGAAATAGGAAAGAGAATACCAAAATTAAAAACTAAATTGACAAAATAATCAAATTCTGTTAGCTTGAAAATAGTTCTTTGAAATGCCATATCTAATGGTGTTAAGAGAGGGCCCCTTTTTGAGGGGCCTATTTATTTTCCTTCTAATTATGATAATATGAAAAATATGAGCAATTTAGTCCTTTATCGAAAATACCGCCCCAGAACTTTTGGGGAAATTATCGGCCAGGAACATGTGGTCAAAACTTTAACTAACGAAATAGTCTCCGGAGATATTTCCCACGCCTATCTTTTCACCGGGCCCCGAGGAACGGGAAAAACGACTTTGGGAAGGCTTTTGGCTAAAGCTTTGAATTGCCAGAAAAGAAAACCCAATGAATATGAACCTTGTAATCAATGTAGCTCCTGTCAGGAAATTAATGAGAGCCGGGCAATGGATTTAATTGAAATAGACGCCGCCTCCAATAGGGGAATAGATGAAATAAGGAAGTTGAAAGAGGGGATTAATTTTGTCCCTACCAAGTTAAAATACAAACTCTTTATAATAGACGAAGCTCACCAGTTGTCCAAAGACGCTTCCAACGCGCTCTTAAAAACATTGGAAGAGCCGCCGGCTCATGCTATCTTTGTTCTGGCTACGACTGAAGCTCATAAAATCATTCCGACTATTGCCTCCCGCTGCCAGAGATTTGATTTTCGGAGGTTGAAAAGCGAAGAGATTGTCGACCGGCTCAAAAAGATATTAAAGAAGGAAAAAATAAGTTTTGAAGATGAGGTCTTGGATTTAATAAGTTTATCAGCTAACGGCTCGGTTAGGGATGCCGAAACTCTTCTTGACCAAGTTGTCAGTTTTTGCGGCCAAGATAAAAAATTGGAGAAAAAAGAAGTGGAAGATTTACTGGGAATAGCCGACAGACATTTGATAATGGAATTCTTGAGATTTATTTCCCAGAAAAAAGCGAAAGAAGCAATAGAACTGCTTAATCAATCAATATTCAAGGGAATTGATGTTCAGGAATTTGCTAAGACCTTAACTCAATATTTAAGACAACTTCTTCTTTTAAAAATTGACACTCAATTTAAAAACCCCGTTGTTTTGGGAACTACCGATGAAGACAAAGAAAGTTTTAAAAAGCTTTCGGAAAGCTTTTCCCAGGAAGAAATAAAAGAGGTTTTGGAAGAATTCAGTAAAGCAGAAAGAAAGGTAAAATATGCTTCAATTCCCCAGCTTCCTTTGGAGTTAGCCGTAGTTGAAGTCTGCGGGGAAAAATGATAAATTCTAATTAATTCCGGGGTCGTCTAATGGTAGGACGCCAGGTTTTGGTCCTGGTAATCTTCGTTCGAATCGAAGCCCCGGAGCTATTAGTTTAATCTTACCAAATTTAATACATCAGTCAAAGAAAAGAAAGGAAATAAAAAATAACGAGTTAAAAAACCGCCCTGCTTTA
>CAYPCL010000050.1:0-3636 GCA_964409215.1 uncultured Candidatus Saccharibacteria bacterium
AATCGTTTAAAGGAAAAAAAACAGTTTGAGGAAGTTGGAGCTACCAGTTATTTAACCTCTTTAGTTAATTCCGTTCCTACAGCCAGCCATATTACCGAGTATGCCAGAATTGTTCAGCAAAAGAGAGTTTTAAGATGTTTAATTTCAGTCAGCCAGGAAATAAATCAACTTGGCTACAATGAAGAGGAAAACATTGATGTTCTTTTGGATAAAGCGGAAAGATCGGTTTTTAACATCGGTCAACAATCTCTAACTCAAAAATTCACTTCAGTTAAGGATAATCTGGAAGAAACCTTTAAAAGAATAGAGAGCTTATCGGAAAACAAAGGAGGATTAAGAGGTGTTTCCAGCGGTTTTAAGAGTTTGGATAATATTTTAGCCGGTTTTCAAAAATCCGACTTGGTAATTTTAGCAGCCAGGCCCAGTATGGGAAAATCGGCCCTTTGTACCGACATTGCCCGGAATGTAGCTTTGGATTATAAGATTCCAGTGGGGATATTCAGTTTGGAAATGTCCAAAGACCAAATTATAGACCGCCTTATCTCCGCTCAAGCCGATGTTGATTTATGGAAACTCAGAACCGGCCGGCTTTCAGCCGAAGGAAAAGAAAATGATTTTGAAAGAATTCAACAGGCCATGGGAGAACTTTCCGAAGCTCCAATTTATATTGATGACATAGCCAGCTCCAATATTCTCCAAATGAGAGCTATGGCCAGACGCCTCCAGGCCAACAAAGGATTAGGACTATTAATAATTGATTATCTTCAATTGATGCAGCCAACCAACTCCAACTTGAGTATGGTTCAGCAAGTAACGGAAAACTCCAAAGCCCTGAAATCCCTGGCTAAAGAGTTGAATATTCCAGTTTTGGTTCTCTCCCAGCTTTCTCGGGCAGTAGAACAAAGAACTCCCCAAATCCCCCGTTTAGCTGACCTCAGAGAAAGCGGCTGTCTTACTGGCGACTCTCTAATTACTCGAGCCGATACGGGAGAAAGAATTCCCATAAGGGAATTAGTTGGAGGTAAAAATATACCAGTTCATAGTTTAAATAAGAATTGGAAACTTGAAGAGAAAAAAATTAGTAAAGTTTTTTCCAGCGGTCGAAAAATGACTTATGAATTAAAATTAAGAAGCGGGAAAAAAATTAAAGCTAGTGCCAATCATCCTTTTAGAAAAATTGATGGCTGGTCAAGATTAGATCATTTAGAAATTGGAGCTAAAATTGCTGTTCCCAATAAAATGAAGATTAAATCTCCAAAGAATAATTTATCTGATAAAGAAATAATTTTATTAGCTCATTTAATTGGTGATGGCTGTATTGTTCCTAGACAACCTATTCATTACACTAGTGCTGATTGGAATAACATTCAAATTGTAAAGGAAGTTGCCAGTGATTTATTTAACATTGAACCTAGAATTATTAAGCAAAAAAATTGGTGGCATATTTATCTATCAAGTCCTTATCATTTAAGTCGAGGGAAACATCATCCTATTGTAAATTTCTTTTCAAAACTAAACATTAAACTAGCTAGATCTTGGGAAAAAGAATTTCCTCAGGCTATTTACAGTTTAGACAAAGATAAATTAGCTTTATTCTTAAGTCATCTTTGGGCTACGGATGGCAATATTAGCTTTAAAAGAATGAAAGGAAGAGCAAAAAGTGCTGCAATTTATTACTCTTCAACTAGTAGAAAAATAGCCGAAGGAGTTGAACATATCCTATTGAGGTTTAATATAAGATCTAGAACAGAAGAGAGAAATAAACCTGGTTACAGAACCTGTTATAATGTTCAGATTCAAGGAAAAGAACATCAGTTAAAATTTCTTAAGGAAATAGGATGTTTTGGAAAAAGAGGAGAAATTATTCCCGAGCTTATTAATAATCTTAAGGAGATTAATTCTAATACAAATTTGGACGTTTGGCCTAAAAATATTTGGCATTCTATTATAGATCCTCTTAGAAAAGAAAGAGATATTTCTTGGAGGGAATTTAGCAAAGGAATTAATATGTCTTATTGCGGATCTACTTTGTTTAAATCTGCTATCGGCCTCCAGCGATTAAATAAAATAAATCTCTTGTTAAAATCTCCTCTTATCTCAAAAATGGTAGAATCCGATGTTTTTTGGGATGAAATTGTTTCCATTACTCCCTTAAAGGTAGAAGAAGTTTATGATGCTACTGTTCCTGAAACTCATAACTTTATCTCTAATGATATTATAGTTCATAATTCTATCGAGCAAGATGCAGACGTAGTTATGTTCATCTACCGGGAAGATAAATACAATGAGAATAGTCCAAAGAAAAACATAGCTGATATTATTATAGCCAAACACAGAAATGGCCCGGTTGGTCGAACTGAACTCTATTTTGATGAAACCAGAGTGAATTTCCGAGATATTGAAAAAGGATACGAAGAATAATGTTTTCTCCTAAGATTAAAAAACTAATTGAATTATTTTCTAAATTTCCTACCGTTGGTCCGAGAACCGCCACTCGGTTTGTTTTTTATTTAATGAACATTCCCAAAAAGGAAGTAAAAGAGCTTCTTAAAAGTGTCGAAGAATTAAAAGAAGAAATTACCGTTTGTCCTCTCTGTTCCAGTTTTTTTGAGGGAGAAAAAGGTGAAAAATGTTCCATTTGCTCCAATCAAGGAAGAGATAGAAATACAATCTGCTTGGTTGAAAAACAAACCGATTTGGAAGCTATTGAAAAAACGGGAAAGTATAAGGGGATCTATTTTATTCTCAAAGAGAAAAATTTAAAGAATTTAATTAATCGGATTGAAAAAGAAAAGATAAAAGAAATAATATTAGCTTTAAACCCCACCACTAAAGGAGAGAAAACAGCCCTCCGATTAAAAAGAAAACTAAAAGACTTACCGGTTAAAGTAAGCCAATTGGCTATTGGTCTCCCCGTGGGCGGAGAAATAGAATATGCCGATGAAGATACTCTTCTCTCGGCTTTGGAAAGGAGGAAATAAAAAACTGCCGGGTGATAAATTTTTCCCGGCAGTTTGATTCTCATCCTTTTGATCCGGATTTTTTCACGAATTCAAGGGCATCTCCTTCCTGGAGAATATAGCTGTTGCTCTTTTCTTTTCCGTTAACGACAACAGTAGCCTCATCCGAAATATTAAGAGGTTTTTGAAGTTTATTTTTCACTTCCTTAACCTTTTTTCCTTTGAGGTTGAGCTTGAGTTTATGGACCCCGGAAATTACAGTTATAGCAGCAGCCTTTTGTTGCTTTTGATTACCAAGCTTAGATCTAAGCTTATTTAAGAATTTTTCTTTCATTATTTCTCCTTTCTTTGACTTTTTTGTACCAATCCTTCAGTTATATCAAAATAGTATTCACCTATTTTTTCAAACTCTTTCTTTTCTATAAGATAAAAAGCGACAAACATTAGCCAAGCAACACCCATGTTAGCCACTAGAGTTTGTTTACCCGACGGTAATTTCATTCTTTCTCCACAACTCATTTCTCCGGGGTTTTTATCCTCTGGATTCTCAATTTCCGGATGAAATTTTGTAATGGGAAGAGTAATATTCTTCCCATCTTGTCTGATATAAACTTGGACATTACCATCAGTTAATTCATTTCCTCCGGAAATAAGAATTATATTGTTAAGGTTTTGA
>CAYPCL010000051.1:0-3612 GCA_964409215.1 uncultured Candidatus Saccharibacteria bacterium
TATTACCACCCTTCAGCCCATTAGAGCTAATAGTCAATTGTTGTGTTTCTCTTCCTTATTTTGCAGAAAAGGTTATTAATATGGAAGTTGTTGCCATGATAAATTCGGATGTTAGGAGTTATTGCATCACAACCTACTTCACGATAAATTTTTCCCACTGGACAATTAAAGCAGATGATTTCATTTACTTCATTTGTAGTATGTTCTCCAGTTTGTTTGGCTGCTCTACAAACTAAAGTTCCCATTCCGATATCTTGCAAATGACAACTGATGTCATCTTTCTCTGAAGGTTCTTTCATTCTTTCTCCCATGACTTTAACCTCCATTTTATAATAGATTGAGATGATGAAACATCAAATTTAAATAATAAAAAGATAAGGCTATGAAGAATATTCATATAAAATTATTCTCCTTAAATTATTTAAAATAATGTCCTTAAATTTGGGACAACTTGGAGATCAATTTTTAAAGTAAAAAGATTTTCCACATTCCTTACATTTCCAGATGTTATGGCAGGCTTCGGGATACTTATTAGTTGATGATGCTTGACGTCAATCAGATGCTCTTATGTCTGATATACTTATTCCTGTATCCATTACTTTTTCGGATCCGCAATAAGGTCATTTCCCATCTTTAGAATACTTTAATTCGTTATTACTCATTCTCCTAATCCTCCCCTTCTTTTCCAGGATTGATATTTATTTTATAAGTATTATTACGAGAGATAAAGGATAAAAAATGAATCCCGCCTCAACAAATCAACGTCAGCTTTATTAAATCACTTTATATAGTCCGTTAGATATCCTTTCAAAATATTCATATGTAGTACCATGATGTGATGGAGCGTTTTTACAGCACCTTGAAACAATATGAGTTCTAATTGTACTTTCTTCAAAATCAGTGCCTTGGTTTTTTAGATAAAGAACAACTTCTTCAGGAGTGAATTCATTCTTCCCCTTTTTATCAGTGATTATTCTCGCGGCTTCTAAAACTTCTTCGTGACAGGCCATTCTTTTCCTCCGAAATAAATTATAAATCGAAATTATTATCCAATTCCGGACTAAAAAGGGACATCCTCTTCCTCATCTTCTATTTCTTTTGTTATAGGACGTTCTTTTTTAGGTATCTGTATAATCAAAGGATTCTTAGACTTAAAAGCTTTGCCAACTGTAACTGCTTGATAGTCCTTTAAGTTTGGAATTATTTTTACCATGTCCTCTCCCAGATAATTGCATAAGAATTTCATCCCTGTTTCATCAAATGCGTTAAAAGCAATTATACTATTGCATTGGTTTAAAACTGTTTTGGTTACATTTGCTGTCCTTTGAGCAATCACCAGAAAACCAACATTATATTTTCTCCCTTGTAAAGCAATCTGGCTAATTTTCCCTACAATCTGTTTGCTTGCTCCATAATCTCCCCAAACCCCTGTAAAAGTTCCTGGTTCTGGTATCACAGTATGAGCTTCTTCTAAAACAATGCATATCTTTTGTTCTCCCCTGTTTTCTCGCGCAAAATCAAATATATTTTGAAGAAACATCTGAGTGAATTCAAGGATACCCAAAGAGATAGAGATATCAGGTAACTCAAAAATTGCTATATTATCTTGTGAATTCATGTATTTTTCTATGATTTTCTTCAAATCTGAATTTACTTCTTTTATTTTATTTTTGTATTCAAGTTCCTTCTTATTTCTTCGTTTTTCTTCCGCATCCTCAAGATATTCATTTATTCTATCAATTTCCTTCTTTGTGCCTAATTCAACAGGATTCAAATTGGCTAAATCGTCCTTATAATCATTAGTGAAATCGATACAAATAATTTTAAAGGCTGATTTTGAAATTTCTTCAATTAGTGAATAAGCAAGCCAAGTTTTACCACAACCAGTAATTCCTAAAATAGCTGTATGGTGACTTATAAGCTCTTCAATATTATAAATAACTGGAAAATTTGATTTAGGTATATTCCCTAATATATATTCTCCAGAATCTAGACTAAACTGCACTTCTTCGTTTTCTTTTACAATATAAATTGGTGAATTAAGAGGAGGAACCCACCCAAAGTTATCAAATCCTCGAGTCATCTGATTCCATGTCCCTAATTGTTGAGCATTTCCTCTTATAAATCCTGATTTGTTTTCCTTTTTTAATGTTTCGCTCTCAGTGATTCCATCTAAGATTTGATAATAAACATCTCTTCCTCTAGTTCTAATTTTTAAAAGATGTCCTTCTTCGAGCTCTACATCGGGATTTGAAAATACTTCAAAAATTAATCTCCTTATGTTGGATTTTTCTTCGACAAACCCCACAATGTTATCTCTATTTTTCCAAAGAAAACTCTGTTTAATATTTTCAGGTATCTTTTCTTCAGAAACTGAAGAAATACTTCCTTTTTTATAATATATTGTTCCTTCATCATCAGTAATATCTCTAGGCAGGTTAATTCCATCTCCCTCTATTAACAGAATTCTTGCCCACTTTTCATCTTCCAAAATTAAATCGCCTAGAGAAATACCGATCTTTCCCATTTGGTCTAGCTCAGGCATATGAACTAATACTGGCTGGAGTCGTGATAAATTTTTTGTCTCTTTTGAATATTTTGCCAAAACAATATTTGGTTGAATAATACCTATGACTGTTCCAATTGTTTGTGTGTGTTTCCCTTTAATTGTATTGATTATTTTATCAACTAAATTCGCTAATCCTGATGGTCCGGTAATAATAATAAAGCCCCAAAATAATATAAGATACATAAACTCTCTTGAACCGGTTGGGAAATAAGACACAACTGCAAGGATAAATATAATAGAAAAAAGTAATCTTCCCTGTCCCAGAAAAGTAGATATGTTATAAAATAATTTCGAAGCTCGAAGTCTGAAACTTCTCTCATCTAAATCAATCTTCGAGAGAATCATACTTAATAAAGCCAAAATTAATAATGTTACACTAATAAGAATCATGATTTTCCATAAAATGAAATCACTTCTACCTGATACAGCTAGGAGTGTAACGATTACTGCTATTGAATTCGCCACTACATCAGTTGGTTTTGTAAAATAAGGTTCCAGGAAAAATGATCCGAGTACTACTAATAGTAAACCAAACTGAAACCAGAGTCCGTCTTCTGGTTTAGGTAGAAGATGTCCCCTTACTATAAAGAGTACTAAAAATAGGAGAATAGAAAAAAATATCAGAAAAAATACTCTTGTTGACTTTGATAATTCCTTTAAATCTTTTATCCCCATCGCCAACCTCGATATTTATATTTTATGAATTCTGTATTCATTTTATAAGATAATCTATTAGTTTTAAAGATTAGATTAATTTAGAGTATAATAAAATATTTTAGATTACACTGTTTAAGCAAAGTCAAAATGTCCCTTTATCTGCAAAGCAAAAATGTCCCCTTTTGGGGCGGGCAGGTGTAGTTTCGAGATAGACTTGGAGGATATGCTTGGCTCTTGGGTCATCTTGTTTTCTACGGGGTCTCCATTTTTGAAAGGGGGCTCTGAGAGGAGTTGGGGGATGTTTGCCAATACAGGTGTTTCCCAGCCATATGGTCCAAGCTCCATCCAGGTGTTGACGTACTAGGACCCGGCGCTTGGCATAGGAT
>CAYPCL010000052.1:0-3595 GCA_964409215.1 uncultured Candidatus Saccharibacteria bacterium
GGTCCATTGCCGGTTGGATTGGAAAAAAAGACAGCTCATAGATATCAATGGACTCTACAGAGTTACCGCAGGAAGTGAGCAAGAGAGAAGAATTAAAGTTGTATTCAGCGATATAGGACATGAGCTTAATCAATCTCAGAGATATTTCAGGATGGAAAGCCATCAAATATCCGGAAAGATTGATGGTATGCTCCCTCTTACAAGAGAGCTCCCGGGAGAGCTAAGCCACATAAAAGAGCTGCCGGGTGAAGTTAAAACCGTAAATCCTCACTTTTGGGAAAGCGTCAAATCTGTTTTAGATTTAAAAAGACATCCTAAATTCTGGATAAACAAGATCCCGTCACAGTTGAATCTTTATCTTTTAATGATGGAACTGCCGGCAGGATTTATTATCCTGGATACTTTCGGAAAACGTCCCCGGATCCTTCCGATGCTCTTTGATCCGGAGCTCGCGAGAGAGGATTTAGAGAAGGCTGAAAAGGTCAATTACTTTGTTGACAGAGTGGAATATCCAGAGCCGATTCCATACGATTCTTCAATATGCGGTCTGTGCGGTTTTGATCATATCTGCAGTCCATTAAAGACAACGGATTGTATTGAGATCAATTCTGAAAGCAAATGGGAGCTTGAGGATTATCTTCTTCTTGAAGGACATTACAAGCAATATAAGAAGATTCGCGCTGAACTAATCGGAAATTCAGATAAACCCGGAAAATACTACGGAAAGAACGGGATCATTGAAGACATAGAGGTCAAATCTAGGACTCAGATCCGGAAACAATTTGATGTCCCAAAAGAAGTGAAAGACAAGTTCTACACCGGGGATAAAGAAATCACCATAACGTCAATTGAAAGGGTGGGAAAGGAGAGTTTTTAATGGAAATACAGAAGGTTGAAACAATAGAAAAAGATGCTTTGGCTTTGCCGGAACAGGTTCAGAGCTTAGGGGTAAAGATTGAGGATGAAGAAACCTTAACGCGTGTCAACGATGCAAAGCTTTATATCCGGAAAATAAGAGGCCGAATCAGAGATGTTTTCGAGCCTATGAAAAAGAAATCTTATGCTGCTTATAAAGAGATCCTGAATAAATGGAAAGAAGTCGAGGATCCGGCGATAAGAGCTGAGAAATACTGCGACAGGCTGCTTTCAGATTATTTTGCTGAACAAAGGAGAAAAAGAGAAGAGGCTGAAAGGAAGAGGCTTGAAGAGGAGCGGAAAAGAAGAGAAGAAGAGGAGAGAAGGCTCCAGGAAGCTATGGAAGCAGAAGAAAAAGGCGACAAAGAAAAAGCTGAGCAAATCATAAACGAGAGTGCTGAAGAGGAAAAGAATATAAAGCCTCAAGTGGTGATTCCTGGAAAACCCAAACTAGAAAATGTCCATACCCGGCTGGATTATGATTTTAAAATCATAGATTCGGAAGCAATTCCCAGGCAATACATGATCCCGGATGAAACGCTTATCCGGAGAGTGATTAAGGCAAGTAAGGGAAAAATCAATATCCCGGGAATAAAGGTTATTAAAAAAGAGGTTGTGGTAACAAGAAATGCTTAGAAACGGGATCCACATAAAACCCTCCTTCAATTTCTTTTTGGGAAGCAGGCCTTGTCCCGTTGGCTTGCTTCCCTTTTTTATTAAGGAGATCTAAGTGAGTGAGCAATTAACTTTAAAAGATTATGGAACCTTAATTGTTAAGAAAAACAAAGAAAAACAAAGGCTTATTAAGTGTCCTTATTGTTATTCAATCGTGTTTTTAAAAAAGCACTGTGGCAATTGTGGAAGGGAGCTTAAGGGATGACCAACGGGAATTATACAAAGAAAGAAGATGGACGTCCTTCTCAACAATGGTATTGGGACGACTGGTTTTCCGAATTTGGCCTAAGACTTTGCAGTTTAGCAGCCAGAGGGCTTTGGGCTGACATGTTAGGAATTATGTTTAAAGCTGAGACAAGAGGGACATTAACAGTAAATGGAAAGCAAATCCATAGCAAAGCTTTAGCAAAATTAGCCAATGATTCGAAGCGGAATATTGAAAAATATTTAAAAGAACTGGCAGAAAATGACGTATTTTCCAGGCTTGAAGATGGAACGATTATCTCTAGAAGGATGTATAGGGAAAGTAAGAAGAAAGAAAGGATAAAAGAAATAAGATCAGAGGCTGGAAAGCAAGGTGCTAAGCAAAGATGGCAAGAAGAAGATAGCAAAGAAATAGCAAATGATATGACAAACGATAAAGCAAAAGATATGGCAAAAATGGCTGCTTCTACTTCTACTCCTACTTCTACTTCTACTTCTAAAGAATGTTCGGAAAATCTTCCGAACCCTCCCAAAAAGGAAAAATCAAATAAGTATAAATTCTTAAAAAAACACCTAGATGAAGCCAAGTATTTAGAAGGTGCAATAAAAGAAACAAACCCAAAACACACTATAAGAGGAAAGCAATACCTAGAAGATTGGGCTAATACATTCAGGATTATGGAAGAAAAGAAGGAAGCTTCCTTAGAAGAAATACGGATAATGATTGATTTTGCTATGGGGGATCCTTTCTGGCATTCAAATATTTTATCAGCAGGAAAATTAAGAGAACAGTTTGGGAGACTTTGGGAACAGGCCAAAGAAAAAGGGAAAATCAAATCAGATCTCAATACCGGTCAACGCACCACAAAACAAACCCCGGAAGAAAAGGAATACTGGAAGGCTAGAGAAGCTAAAGAAAAAGAGCTGAAGGAAAAGGGCCTGGATGCCGGGGCGATACAGTCCAAAATAGCTGTATGGTCAAATAATTATTGGGGAGCAAGATGAATCTACCTCAATTACTGTTTTGGATTTTTGTAGTCTTATTCATCATTTCAGCAATTGGAGCTTTAGTTTGCTGGATATGGAAAATAGTCGCATAGGGGGAAAAATGAACTGGCATAAGTTCAGAGAAGAATATGGAGAAGGGATAGAGGAACACATGAGTCCAGAGGAATACATAGAACGACTCTATCAATCTGGCCATAGATCCTTAGCCCGAGATTTAGAGAGAAAAAGAAAAAAGGAGACCCAAAATGACCAAGAATAAAGCATTTGTCCTTATAGTGTTTTTCAGTTTCTTGTCAGCTGTCACTTTCTATATTTTGGGCGCTTGGCACTCAAATAAAGTTAACCAGCAGGAGCTCAAAAAATTCATTGAACAGGATAGGATCGCAGACCAGGAAAGAGAGGAAGCCTATCTAGGAATCATCTCTAGATATGTGATTATTACTGATCAGCAAGAGACAATAATCCGAGAGCTGCAAACCAAAGAATATGTCGAACCAGAGGATATGGATTTATTAAGACCATCAAGGGAGGAGTGAATGAGTAAAAAAATCAGGCCTTTCAGTTGCGGATCTCAATATGGGGATTGGGATTTGAATAATTGTGATCAATGCAAAAAAGGAGCGAAAGAGCCTGATAATGAGATTCAATGCGAGCTTCAAAATGACCTTGTCTATGCTTATTTCGATGATGGGACCATCAGTAAAAAGACAGCTAAAAGAATAGGTTATTTTAAGAATCGGGATAAATATATTTGGGAGTGTCCAGAAAGGGAATAAATGAAACAAAGCATTCT
>CAYPCL010000053.1:0-3559 GCA_964409215.1 uncultured Candidatus Saccharibacteria bacterium
CTTCAACAAAGGTTTCCAGCATATAGATGGGATGGCCGTATCTAGCCTCCCAGTCAGTGCTTACTCTTCTGGAAACCTTTCCCAGGATGTGGCTTGCAAGGTGGGCTACCCTGACCCATGGCAGTATTAGAAACCGCATGTTGTTGGTTAGAAGAGATAGATTTTTACCTCTCTTTTCCCTGTCCCAGCCGATAAAGGTATCCCTGGGGTTGCAGGCCCAGGCTGCAGAGCCGAAGAGAAGGCAGGCAAGAGGCCTCTCATGCCTGTCAAATGCCATATACTTTAGGTTCTGTCCTACTGTTCCGCTAAAGCCCAGATAATGGTAGTAGGCTAGAAAGCATTTAAAAAGGGCTAGGTTGCTGTCCTCTACTGTACTTATTTTTATTGGTGCCAGTTTGTGAAGTTTTTCTGCTATAGGCTGGCTTGAGTGGGCAACCGGGGCAATGTAGGAATTTCTTTTTCGGTTGTTGGTGCCGCTTTTTCTTTGGGGGAGCTTTATCATCTTTTTCTTTTCCAGCTTTAAAAGGAGGTTTCGGCAGGACATGTCTTTTAAGTTTCCATCCGCTGACCTAAGATCCCAGATTATGCACAGCTCTTTGGATAGCCGGGTTCTTCCCCAGGAGGGATTCTCTTGGGTAAGCTTTTTTATAATTTCTATGTCCCGGGGACTGATTTTATGTCCCTGAATAACTGTTGTTTTGTCCATGTTAGTATAGTAGCATATATCCAGAAGAGAATCCAGGATTAAATTGAAATTATTTTGGTTGGAAGTTAGAAAGTTTTTGCTTTAGGCTTTATGGGTGAATAGTAACTTTAATTTTTGAACTAAACCGCTAACGCGGTAGCTTTAATACGACTCTCTTCACTCCTTTTATCCTTACCCGTATTTTTCCCACAAACCCTTAAAAACCATTACAATATTTACCTGCCGGACATATATCATATGTCCCAATAATGTAATCTTTTTAAGAGGAGGAAACTCAGATGACACCTTTACGTGGAAAAATGATAAAAGAGATGCAGCTTCGCCGTTTCTCGGAAAAAACCCAGAAGACATATATATGGGCAGTAGCAGACCTTGCCAGATACTACAGCACATCCCCGGATAAAATCAGTGGCAGCCAGTTTAGAGACTATTGCCTGTATCTGACCAACAGGCGAAACTTGAGCTGGAGTTCAGTCAATACCATAACCGCCGCTATTCGTTTTTTTTACTCTGAAGTTGTGGGTAGAAAGGATATGGCAATAGAGATTCCCTCCCGCAGAACTCCCAGGCGCCTTCCAGAGATACTCAGCCCCAGGGAACTTATCCGGCTTTTTGACAGTGTTAAGAATTTAAAGCACAAAATGATTCTTATGACCACCTACGGATGCGGACTGCGCATTGGAGAGGTCATAAACTTAAAAGTAGTTGATATTGACAGCAGCCGCATGATGGTAAGGGTCAGCCATGGCAAGGGAGATAAGGACCGCTACACAATCTTATCCACACGCCTTTTAACTGAGCTCCGATCCTATTGGAGGACGTACCGGCCCAAAGAATGGCTCTTTCCCAATGAGGTCACAAGAGAAAAACTTAACACTGCAACTCCCCGAAGGATATTTATGGCCGCTAAAGAGAGGGCAGGGATTAAAAAGAAAGTGACTTTCCATTCCTTAAGACACAATTTCGGTACCAATCTCCTGGAAGCAGGAGCTGATATCAAAACAATCCAGATCCTTATGGGGCATTCCTCTATTGCCACTACTGCCAAATACCTGCATGTTGCCAGAAAAGATCTAAAGGGTATTAAAAACCCTCTGGACCTGCTATATGTTCCAGATACTAAAAACTTAGCCGGGGCTTAAAGTGGTTCTGGTACAAACCAGGCAAGCCACAGAAGATGTTGTAGAAAAACCTCCAAAGCCTGAGCTTGCCGATATCTTTAAAAAGTTTGGCACAGATTACCGAAAGCGTCATAATATACCCCTTATCCATCACAGGGTCATGCGGGCAGTTGAAGTTTGCCGCACTTCATATCTTGGCGGACATATGAAAAAGTGTGACCACTGCGGATATGAGCACCCGACATATAATTCCTGCGGAAACCGCCACTGTCCAAAATGTCAGAGCCTTGCCAAGTTTCGCTGGGTTAAAAAAAGACAGGAAGAACTGTTGCCGGTTGCATACTTTCACAATGTATTTACCCTTCCCCATGATCTTAACGGGCTTGCCGGCTCAAATAAAAAGGTTATCTATAATATGCTCTTTAAAAGCGTTTCCGAGACATTTTTAGAGTTTGGTCAAAGCCAGTTTGGGGAAAAGATAGGCTTTATAGCATCTCTTCATACCTGGGACCAGAAACTGGCCCAGCATATCCACCTTCATTGCGTAATCCCCGGGGGAGCACTTTCATCTGATAAAAAAAGATGGATTAGTCCTGAAAATGATAATTTTCTCTTTTCGGTAAAAGCCCTGTCAAAAGTGTTTAGGGGTAAGTTTATAGACCATCTTAAGGATTCATATGAAAAAGGAGACCTTGTCTTTTCCGGCAGGTCCCTCCCATATGAGAGTGTTGAGGGATTTAAAGCTTTAATAGATGGGCTGCATAAAAAGGAATGGATTGTATATTCTAAAAGACCATTTGCCGGACCGAAAAAGGCTCTTGATTATCTGGGCCGCTATGTATTCAGGACCGCTATTTCAAATGAGCGCATAAAAGCTGTTGCCTCCGGCAAAGTAACCTTTACCTACAGGGACAGAAGGGATGGTAACATAAAGAAAGAGATCACACTTTCTTCCGATGAATTTATCAGGAGATTTTTTCTGCATGTCCTTCCTAGTTCATATATGCGTATCAGGCACTACGGGTTTCTTGCCAACCGCAACCGCAGAGAAAACATAATGCGGGTAAAAAAACTTCTCGGAGTCTCTTGTGATACCGGCAAAAAAGCAGATCAAAGCACAGAAGAGATCATATTTAAACTCACCGGAAAGGATATTTCAAGATGCCCACGGTGCAAGGCCGGGACCATGGTCCTCCATTATCTGATCCCCGGATTTAACAGAAGGATAGGTAGAAGCTGCAGGGGACCTTAAAATATTATGAATATTTATTTGAATGTATTTTACTGTTTCAGTAACTTCTCTGTTTTTAAGAGTAGTAGTACACCCATGCCCTATTACTGTACTATTTCTTTTATTCTGCTTAAGTTTTATACAATAATTGGATCTTTAACCCACTTTTACATATGCACTGGTAAAATGTTGTTATATTTCTCTAGCAAGGATCATTTATTATCCATATCTTCTATTCTAAATATCTTTATACTTTTTACATAGAAGAACTTCTGTATTTAATCCTTTATACGCGGCTTAGCTCAATAAATTTTATCTCCAATGCTTTTAGCACAAGAGATAAAATTCTATTCCTTGCACAAGAGATAAAATTCTATTCCTTAAATGACAAAACTAATTAATAAATTGACAAAGGAAAGATAGTATTTTAAAATTAACCGATTACCTAATAATGATAAAAAATGAAAGATAAATACAAAAACAACAGTAATGTTACTATAT
>CAYPCL010000054.1:0-3490 GCA_964409215.1 uncultured Candidatus Saccharibacteria bacterium
TTCAACAACCGGTCTCCCTTTTATAATCTTGGCTCCAATTAGGGTTATAAACTTCCTTTGATCAAAAGAAGGAATGTTCTCTCTTTTTAATCTTTCAACATTAATAAGAGGATAAATAACTTCCGAATCTTTCTTAAACTTTTCCTTTAATTTTTTCTTAATGAAATAAGAGTTGGCGATTACCAAATCCGATTCTTTAATTGCTTTCTCGTTGTCTTTAAAAATAACTTTCAGAAAAGGAGCTTGAAGAAACAAATAAACCTTTTTAAGAAAAGATTTAAGGCCGGAATAGTAATTTTTAATTTCATTCAAGTTGAATTCATCCCTGATAAGATAAATTTTAGGGCCGGAGAAACCATTAAGAGCCAAGGGAGCCCAAAAACCCTGGGCTATGAGCAGATTGGCTTCTTCCTTCTCAATAATCTTTTTTATCCTTTTTCTGTTTAAAAAATACTCCAAGTAAGGAAACCTGGAAATTTCCTTTATTTCAATTTTCTCAACCGGAAAGGGGCTTTCTTTAAGCCTCTTGGCCGAGAAGCTCTTTTTAACTTCACAACCAAGATATTTAAAATCATTATCAGGAAAAGAAGATAAAAGAGCATTGAGAGACAACTGGGCTCCTCCCGTTTTGTAGTTTAAAAACTTGTCAAAAACCAAAATTTTAGCTTTCATAATGTTTTCTAACTTCTTTTAAAACCTCCTCCGGTTTTATGCTCTTTGCACATTTCTCACATCTTTTAATTCTAGGCCTATAAATACCGGAATAAGAGGGAAAATTGGGACAATTCCGGGGTTGGAAAGTAATAATATTTGCCCTTTTCCCAAGAGGTATTCTTGTTTTGGGATCCACTGATATGAAAATAACAAAAGATTGGGGGGCTAGAAAATAAGCAAAGTGGGAAGGGCCGGAATCCAGACCCAGGAAAAAACGGGAGTTTTCCATCAGCCAGGCCAATTGCCTTAAATTAACCCTTCTCTCCCCTATCGAAACATCTATTTTAGAAGAATTTTTCTCAATTAAAGGAAGAAGGTTTTTTAACTTCTTTTTTTCCCAATCGGCTTTTCCTCCGGCTAAAATTACTTTTTCAACCAATTCTTTCTCCAAAACACAGTTTATTGCTTCAGCCCAGTATTTCAGGGGCCATTGCCTCTCTTCCCAGTTGGAAAAAGGAGCAAAAAGGGCGTAATTCTCCCCTTTGTATTTTTCTACTTCTTCTTTAAGAAAAGAGGGATATTCTGGCTCCAGCTCATCACCCATTGCTTTAATCAAACTGAACCCCCTTTTTAAATAGTGGTCGGAACGGGGTTCAAAGCCGAGTTTGCTTTTCAAAAAGTTGCTTTGAATCCTATTCTTGGCAAAATAGCCAATCCAGTATTTAGCCCTAAAAATCCAGGGAATGTGCTTTAAGTTCAAACTGGGAGATATTAATAAATCAAACTTATTACCAGCTGTTTTTTTGCTCTTCCATTTCACCCCTTCCAATTTCATAATTTCCGGCACCCAGGTTATCAGCTCAATTTCGGCCCGGGGATACATTTCTCTTATCTTAAGGATAAGCGGAGACATCATAATCAAATCCCCTATTCCCAGTGATTTTAAAAAGAGAATCCCTATTTTAAGCGGAGCTGTCTTGTCCGGCTCCTTTTTTTTCGTCAAAAAACTCCAAATCCCAACCCAGCAGAAAGCCTTCTCCATCAACCATAACTTGAGCCATTTCTTTAACAAATACATTCTTTAATTATATAGGCCAGGTCTTTAAAAATCAACAATTTTCCGCTATAATTTAGCTATGTATTTCGTTCATCCCCAGTTAAAATTCAATCTGAAAAACATAGTTAATTTAAAGCTTTCTTTTCTTGGGAAAAGGAAAAAGAATGAGCTGAAAAAGCTCTTCCCTGATAAAAACATCTATTATGCCGATATGGGGCGCTCCGCCTTCCGCTTGATTATAGAAAAATTGGAGTTGGAGAATTCCCAAATTATTGTCCCCGCTTATATCTGCGAAATCTTTGCCCCTATTTTTAAGAGATATAATATTGAGCCTCTTTTTTTGGACATTGATAAAAAGAGCTTTAACCTCAAGCCGAAAGACATTGAAAAGAAAATAACCAACAAAACTAAGGCGGTTTTAGTAGTTCATACCTACGGCAAAGCGGCTCAAATTGAGGAAATAAGGAGAATAACTAAGGAAAAAGGAATCTACCTCATTGAAGACTGCGCTCACAGCTTCGGTTTTAACCATAAGGGGAAATATCTGGGAAGCTTCGGCGACGCTTCTTTTTTCAGCTTCTACAAGCTCTTCCCCACTCTGAGAGGCGGAATGGCCTTAATTTCCCCCCGCTTGGACAGCAAGACGGAACTAAAAAAAACCTCCTTTTCCTTGAGAGATATTTTTTCCCTCCTTAATTGCTTTTCCTTTTTCAGCTATCTCTTTAAGAAATTGGCCGGACGAACGGCAGAGAAAAATATCAGGGATGAAAAATTGAAAGAAATAGGAGAAATGAACAGGGTTTCCTTTAATATTCTGAACTGGCAGTTGAAAAACTGGCAAAAAAACTTGGAAAAAAGAAGAAAATGGGCTCTTGATTTTATTAAGGAAGCTGAAAAACTCGGCTTCAGTTTTCCCAATAAAGACAACAATTCCTTTACTTTTTTAAGCGCTTTGGCTCCGGATAATCTAAAGAGGGATAATTTTGTAATAAAAATGAGAAAACTCGGAGTTTTCCCTACCAGAATCTGGCGCTCTCCCATAATTTTAAACAAGGAATTTAAAGACAAAAAAAACAATTTTCCCAACACTTTGAGAACAGCCAGAAAAATAATCAACTTTCCCCTTCAGAATTTCTATAGGGAGAAAGACAAGGAGAAGATTATTAAAAGAATCAAGAAACTCAGATATTTTTAATTTATCAAACAATCCCTTATACTATACATTCTGTAGAGTTCAAGTAATCGTGTCAGAATCAATCAATCAGCTGAATTATCTTTTCTCTGGTTTTTCCCCCGACAAAACCGGTTCCTTTTTTCAAGCCCAAAGGAGATAAAATCTCTTGGCTGTGCTTTTCCTGGAACCTAACCACCGCTCCGTAAGTCAAGGGTCCGAACCAGCCGGAAACAATCCCCTCGGGATATATTTCCTCTCCTTGAGATTTTAAAAAGTTTTGAAGGCATTTTACTTCCAAACCTTCCATTCCCAAATAGAGGTTATTGTTGAAAGAACAATAATCTTTTTCTTTTAAGATAGCGGCTATTTTTGCTTTTAAAAGAGCTATTTTCTCCTTAAGCTCGGCTATTCGGGTCTTAAGATCTTCAATTATTTTCTCCCGGCTTTCCTTAAAGGAAATAGCCAAGGAAAATTTAAAGCTTTCTTTATCAAAATCCTCCGGCTGAGCCAGGGGAATTAAAGTCAGAGAGCCCCATTTCTCCCCGAAGTTTTCCAAAAGGACCTCTCCTTTCCCCCGCTCCAACTCCAAATAATCAACTTGGCAT
>CAYPCL010000055.1:0-3377 GCA_964409215.1 uncultured Candidatus Saccharibacteria bacterium
AAATCAGTTTAGAAAGATTAAAGAAGGAAGATATAAGGATTCCTCCGATAAAAGATAAAATAAGAAAGAAAAAAGCTTTAGATAAAGTCATCTCCCCCATTTTATCAAATTGACTTCTTGAGTCCAATATGCTATAAAAGGGAAAACTGAGAACTTTAAAAATTAAGGAGGATAGTATGTTTAAGAAAATTCTTTATTGGCTGGGTTGGTATTTTCACAATCCCTATAGCAATTATTGGTTCTTTCACGCTATTGCTATGATAATTTCCATTCTTATCTTTCCTCTCCCCTTTATACTAGATGAACTTTTCCTTTACAGTAAGTTATTAATAGCAGGAAAGATATTACTTTGTTTATCGCTACTATTGGTTTTTCTCTTTGCTATCTATGCTTTTAAGATTTTTCCGAAGAAACTAAGAGACATCCGCAATCCTCTCATAGCCATTAAAAAGGCTGAAGAGATAAAGGAGCACTTTCTTCCCACTCAGGTAGAGCATAAGATTCTTAATGTTTTGATAGCAGAAAAGAATCAATCTAGCAAAGAATTGATAAGATGGATAATAAATTACAGGAAATTGAAAAGAAAAAAAGGAGATCTAAAGAGATTGAAAACAAAAACCGACTCCTATAATAATTTACTAAAAGAAATAGAAAAAAAGCAAAAGGAAATACCTGGAAAAATACTAAAACTAACGGAAGAAAAAATCAAACTGGAGCGAAAATTAACTACATTATAGAATTAAAGACTGCCCTCAGGGCAGTCTTTTTTAATAAATCTCCACTGATTTAAAGAAGGGTTCGGCTATTGTTTTCAGGGAATAAAGAAATTTTTGAGAATAAGGCTTTACTTTACTGAACTCCCGGCTCATAACCTCTTTGTTTTGAAAATTTCTTAGAACATATTTTTCGGCCGGTCCAATCCATTTTACTATTCTCTGAATATCCTTTTTATTAACCAGTTTGGGAACCAAGGTTGTCTGAAACTGATAATCTATATCGCTTTTCTTTAAAATATCAATACTCTCGTCAATCTTAGCTAAAAGATAAGACTTGCTGCAATCCTTGAATCCCACTGCTTTGGGATATTTTCTCCGAGAACTTTTAATATCCAAAGCTGCATAGTCAATTAGTTTCTCTGCTATTAATTCCTTGAGCATTTCCGGATTGGAGCCGTTGGTATTGAGTTTGAGAAAGAACCCCTTTCTTTTAATTTTCCGGCAGAGTTTGGGCAAACTTTTTTGAAGAGTGGGCTCCCCTCCATCCAGGGAAACTCCTTCCAAATCACTTTTATTTAAAAAAGAAAGAAAACTTCTTAAAGGAAAGGAAACATGCTTTTTAATTTCTTCTTCGGAAACTAAATAAGAATTAAAACAAAAAGGACAGCGGTAATTACAGCCCTTGAAATAAAGGACGGCGGATCTTTTAGCGGGATAATCGGCCAGAGTAAATTTTTTAAAGCCTGCTATTTCCACGGAAACATTATAGCAGACTGATTAAGCCTTTTAAAGTCAAAAGGCCGGCCGGGATATAGAAGAAGATTGGAGAAATATTCAGAAAATATCCAAAGATAATTAAAAATGCGGCTAAAGCGTCAAAAATACTGGCTGGGTCAAGTTTGACTAAAAAAGGAAAAGCTTTTAATAACAAGAAAGAAGAAACCACAATGATAATTCCCAGCGAGATATCTTTTTGGAGAGCCAAAGCCAGTAAAATTAGGGCTGAAACTAAATCTATTAACCCCATTACTCTTTTCATAATTTAATATTCTATTCCCTTCCGAGGCGGCACTCCTTTGTTGTAATAATGTTTAACTTCCTTGCATTCGGTTGCCAAGTCAGCCATTTCTTTTATTTCTTCCGAACACTTCCTTCCGGTTAAAACTATATCCATCTTCTTTCCGTTTTCCTTTAAAAAACCTAAAACTTCTTTTGAGTCAAGGAGTTTAAAATAAAGGGCAACGGCAATCTCATCCAATATCAGAAGATCGCATTCCCCTTTTTTAACCGCTTCTTCAGCTCTTTTAAAAGCTTTTTCGGCCAGTAAAAGATCTTCTTTAGAATTATTGTTCTTGTCAATAAATTTTTTCTGGCCGAAACTTTCCACCTGAAAATTATTCATTTCCTTAATTGTCTTTATCTCCGAAGAATCCCCCGACTTCATGAACTGAATCATCAAAACCTTTCTTCCGGCTCCAACCGCTCTTACTCCCATGCCTATTGCCGAGGTAGTTTTTCCTTTGCCATCCCCAGTAAAGAGAAAAATCATATATTACAGGTGGGACAGCTCCCCGGGGGTAGATTTTCCGGAGAGGGATCCTTTTTTTCCGGAGAAGTTTCCTTTTCCTCAAGAGAATATTCTTTGTCGCCCTTCTTAATATTCAAGACTTGCTGTTTTCGGCAGCCTGTTCTAAAAATTGTAATTCCTTTACAGCCTCGATCAAAAGCCGAGAAATAGGCTTTTTTAACATCTTCTTTAGAGGCTTTAAAAGGAAAGTTAATGGTTTTGGAAACGGAATTATCAACATATTTTTGGAAAGCTGCCTGAATTTTAATATGGTCCTCGGGGGAAATATCAAAGGTGGTGACAAAAAGCTTTCTCACATCCTTGGGAATCTCCTCCATGTCCTGAATACTGGACCGGCCGGCAATCTTTTTCATAAGCTTCTTGGAATAAAAACCTCTTTCTTTGGCAATTTCCTCAAAGACCGGATTAACCTGCAAGATATTTCTCCCTCCTAAAACATTTTTTCTTTCAAAGGATATGGTAAAGAGGGGCTCAATTCCCGAAGAACAATCGGCTATAATTCCTATCGTTCCCGTCGGGGCGATGGTGGTAACTGTGGCATTGCGCATTTTCTTGTTTTCCTTGGCATAAACACTATCCCGGAAATTAGGGAACACTCCCCGCTCCTCGGTTAAGAGCGACGATTTTTTCTTAGCTTCCTCCTGGATAAACTTCATTACCTTTTCGGCTATTTTGGAAGCTTTGGGAGAATTGTAGGGTATTCCCAGTCTGATTATCATATCAGTAAAACCCATAACTCCCAATCCTATTTTTCTGTTGTTTCGGGACATCTTTTCTATTTCCGGCAGAGGATAACGGTTGACATCAATGACATTGTCCAGGAAACGAACGGCTTTATGGACTGTTTCTCTCAACTTGCCCCAGTCAATCTCCCAGCCGCTCTTTCCTTCTTTAATCATCTTATAGAGATTAATACTTCCAAGATTACAGCTTTCATAAGGTAAAAGAGGCTGCTCTCCGCAGGGATTGGTGCTTTCAATCTCCCCCAGCTTCGGAGTAGGATTGTCTTTGTTTATTTTATCTATGAAAATTACTCCGGGATCGCCGGTTTCCCAGGCGTAATGAACAATAAT
>CAYPCL010000056.1:0-3358 GCA_964409215.1 uncultured Candidatus Saccharibacteria bacterium
CCTAAACAAAGGAGCGGCTGAGTGTCCGGCCATTAGAGAATTAGCTCCGTCAAGTTTTACAAGAATAAGAAATTGGGGGTCGTAGGCGGGGAAAAAACCGATAAAACTCTGAATAGTCTTATCTTCATCATAACCTCCTCCTTTTAGGGGTATTTGAGCCGTTCCTGTCTTAGCGGCTATGTTATAACCTTCAATTTGAGCCCTTCTCCCTGCTCCGTTTTCTACCACGCTTACCATCATTGAAGTTATTTCTCTGACTGTTTTCGGAGAAATTATTGTTTTCTCAGCTTGAGGAGTCATTTCTTTTCTTTCTCCGTCTATCCCAATAATTTTTTTGACTATGAGGGGTTCCATTAATGTTCCCTGGTTGGCAATGGATCCGAAAGCTTTGATAAGCTGAAGAGAGGTAATTTCTATTCCCTGGCCGAAACTGGCAGTAGCTATATCCCGGGCATAGCCCTTTCTTAAAGTATCGTTAAGAGAAAAAGTTTCTCCCTGGAGGCTTATTCCTGTTTTTTCAAAAAAACCGAATCTTTCCAAATATTTCAAAAAAAGTTCCCTCCCTAATTTTTGCTGGACGAAAACAGCTCCGGTATTTATTGATTCTTCTAAAACATCAGTCATTGACTGCTCTCCCCAGATTCTTTCCTGAAAATTGTAGATTGGAGGCCCTCCCACCTCAACAGATCCTTTGTCTTCGTAAGTAGTGGTCGGAGTTATTAGTTTCTCCTCCAGAGCCGAAGCCATGGTTATCGGCTTAAAAATAGAGCCGGGTTCAAAAAGATTTTGATAAACGGGATTTATGAAACTCTTTAAACTCTTTTCTTTTTCATAATGATTGGGGTCGAATCCAGGATAAACAGCCAAAGCTACTATTTCTCCCGTTTTAGGCTCGCTTATTATTATCTGGCCGGAGTCAATATCCCAATTTTCCCTGGCTTTAATTAAAGCCTTTTCAGCCGAATATTGAATATTGTAATCCAAGGTTAAAATCAGGTCGTCTCCTTTTGAAGAGTCGGTTTTTATCGTATCTAGGTCACTCCAAAAAGCAAGATAGCCGAAAGGAGATTTGCCCTCTTTCTTAATTTCTTCTTTTCCTTTTAGGATTTCGTCAAAAGATCCCTCAACCCCGTATTGGCCCTTTCCTTCCCTGTTTAAAAATCCGGCTATATGGGAAGCTAATTCTTTTTGGGGATAAGATCTTCCCCAGATTCTATCCAAATGAATTCCTTTAAAATTTTCTTCAGCTATTTTTTCAAAAAGTTCCCTGGTTATTTCTCTTCTAATAACTTCATCTTCGTTGATTTCTTCAGCTAAAATTTCCTCCAGTTTTTCCTTGTCCGAAACCTTATCAGGGAAAATATAGAGGAGATTCTTTTTTCTGGTTTGAGCCAAAAGAGTTTTTTCATTATTAAAAAAAATCTCTCCTCTTCGGCCGGCTGTCTGTTTAAAAGAGACTTGCTGACCCGAAGCCAGAGCTTTATGGTATTCCCCTTCTTCAATTTGAAAGTGATAAAGGCGGTAGAATATTAAAAGGGAAAAAACTAAAATTAAGAGAAAGACTATCTTCAGCTTAACTTCTTTCATAAGGACTACTTAGCTATTTTACCGGCCAGATAATCAGGAGAAATTGGAATATAGCTTATTTCCCTGCTTTCAACAAACCCCAGTTTTTTAGCTTCTTCCTCGGTTTCTTTAAAAGACATTTCCTGATTTGATTTTTTCTCTAAAAATGAATTATCATCTGATAGTTTGCTTATTTCATCCTGATAATTCTGACTGAGATAGCTGGCTTCAATAAATGATTCTACCTGAAAAAGATAAACTAGACCGAGAACTATTGATAGCACGAGAAACAGAGAGATAATAAGATTAATTTTCATATTTTTTCTATTATTCTTAACTTAGCCGACCTTGAACGGGGATTTATTCCTACTTCTTCGGAAGAAGGAATTATAGGTTTTTTATTTATTATTTTCAAAAGACCTTTTTTTTGATTCTCCTTGAAAAAGTTTTTAGTTATTTTATCTTCAAGGGAATGGAAAGAAATAATAAGCAATTTTCCTTCTTTTTCTAAAATTTCCAGAGCTTTGGGAAGAAAAATTCCCAGGTTTCTTAATTCGTCATTGACAGCTATTCGCAGGGCTTGAAAGGTTTTTCTGGCTGGATGCCCTTTTTTTCTATAACCTTCAGGAACCGCCTTTTTAATCAAAGTTACCAGTTGAAAAGTGCTTTTGATTGCTTCTTTCTCTCTTTCTTTAATTATCTTTTCGGCTATTTCTCCTCCGAATTTCTCCTGGCCGTATGCTTTTAGAATTTCCTCTATCTTTTTTCCCGGCCATTTATTGACAATTTCAGCCGCAGTTAAATTATTTCCTTCAGCTTTATATCTCATATCCAGCGGTTCATCCCGATGAAAACTGAAGCCTCGATCTGATTCATCAAGATGCCAGCTGGAAAGCCCTAAATCAGCCAAAATGCCTTTTAGCGGTTTGAAGTTATGCCTTTTAACAATTTCTTTAATATTAACGTAGGAATCGTTCACAGCAATTAAACGGGGCAATTCCCCTATCTGCTGATATAATACTATGTCTCTTTCTATGCCCAGTACTTTTCCCTGGGGGGCATTTTTCATTAGAATTGATTTGGCATGTCCCGCTTGTCCCAAGGTTGCATCAATGAAATTTTCATTGGGCTTGGGATCCAAATGCTGGATTACCTCTTTTTGAAGAACTGGTTTGTGAATCATAAATTAAACACCGAGCTCTTTTAATCTTTCAGCCATATCACCTGCTTCTTTTTCTGTTTTTTTCTTGTATTCAATCCACTTCTCTTCACTCCATAATTCAATTCTGTTGTAAAGCCCGGCGATAACAACATTCTTTTTCAAAGAAGCGTATTTTTTTAAATAATCGGGAATAAGGATTCTCCCCAGTTTATCTATTTTGACTTCCATTGCTCCAGCCAGCATTATTCTGGCGAATCCCCTGGCATCTTTTTGAGACAAAGGAAGTCGGGACAGTTTCTCGGCTAGTTTTTCCCATTCTTTTTCCGAGTAAAGAAATAAACAATTATCCAATCCTCTCGTAATAACCACTTTTTTACTTAAAGAACTTCTGAACTTATTAGGGACAGCCAGTCTTTTTTTATTGTCTATTTTATAACTGTATTCACCTATGAACATAATTTTGAAAGTTATTCACAATTGTTCTTAGTTTTCCCCACCTTTATCCACAGGGTTCCACCTATTTCCATCTATTACCTTTATATTCCATTTAACCGTCTTTGTCAAACACCACTCATATTAGTAATTTTCAAGGATAAAAATCTTTATTTCCCCCCATTTTTAAAGGGAAAA
>CAYPCL010000057.1:0-3292 GCA_964409215.1 uncultured Candidatus Saccharibacteria bacterium
TCTAGGAAGTTGATAATAAATAATTGTAATAGTGTCGTATAATAGTCATTATGTTAACAATTTATTGCTTGTAATCCTTTCAAATTAAAGTATAAATTCGAGTTTTATTAAAAATCGTTTTGGATATTAAAACTATGTATAAAAAGGATTGTGACTGGTCATTAATTTACATAATGCCAAATCTAAATCTGAGTAAACCAATCGAATCTGACTACATCTCTATCGTTCCTTATACAGATGCAAGAATTCAAGATATTATTATTAAAAATTCTATTGCTGCAAAATTATTAGAGAACTTTAGAACCATTTCCGGTAAAAAAATAAAACCATCAGCTCTTATATTAAGAAATGACGCTCATAGCTCTGTAAAAAATGAAAATGCCATAAAGGATTTTAGAAATACTCTTGCAATTTCGAGTCTCGTTAGTGGATGTGCTAAAGCAATAAATAACAAAAATGCTCTCGAACCGACATTCTCAGATCATTTTGATTTTTATCCTGTTACTTTAAATAAAAGGGGTAATGGATTTATTATATTAACTCCATCTCTTTGGTCAATTTGGTCAAAAGTAGATAAATTTAACGGAAAGCCTTATCCTCACCTCCCTACATTTAAAAATTTGAAAAATATCCCAGATGAATTCTTATTCGAAAAAATTTTAAAGCAATGGAGTTATAGATATATTAACCCAAATAAAAATTCAGTTTTATCAAGATTGCTTTTTCGTTCAATGGAAGTTGCTTATCAAGCTTTATTGAGTCCCTATCGTCACTCTTCCATATATGAACATGGGACATATATGTCACTTTGGATAAGTTCTTTTGAAATATTAGCTCAAAAAAATGGGAAGGGGAAAGTTGGATACAAAGATGTAATAAAGATATTAGGAAAATATAAATGGAATATAAATAGATTAGATAGAAAAAGATATAAAATTTTTGAAAAAAAAAGCAATCCCAAAGGAAATCTTGTCCAAAAACTATATAAGGAATTATATGACGCCAGATGTGATTTTCTTCATGGAAATCCTGTTACTGAAAAACGTTTATTTCCCTTCAGGAATAAAGATAGACCTCTCTTGCTACATATAGCTCCAATCATATATTGGACGGCACTTAGCGTATATCTGCCACAACTTAAAAGGCTTAAAAAGGTTGAAAGAATAGGGATTTATACACAAGAATATTTTAATAGGTCTCATTATATGGACGCCTTATTATCATCAATTGGTACAAATCTTCAAAAATTGTATTCAAAAAGGATACGATAATTGATATCAGGTCCTGTAGAATTCCAAATTTTCGTTAACACTGGATATTTTGCTTTAGAGTTAGCTAAAATAATTTCTCCTTCTTTGTCCTGGCAAATCATTATAATTATTAATAAAACTATTTTTAAAGGAGCTTAAAATGAAAGGAAATTTTTACAAAAAGGATAAAAGTATGGAGGACGTTTTTCCAAATCGCATTAATGGTGTCATAAAGGCTCGTTTAGAAGGGCTAATTGCACAAATTGAGGAATCAAAACAAGTTTCCCATGCTTCAACAAAAGGTACGCTGCGAGAAAAATATCTCATAGATTTTCTCCAAAACATTTTGCCGCAGAATTATACAGTAACAGGAGGTTTCATATGTGATGTTTTGGGGAAGATATCTCCACAGATCGATCTTATATTATCGGATACCTCCACTATTCCTTCTATCGCATTTACAGGCGATGTATCATTGATTCCAATTGAGGCAGCTATTGGTATAGTTGAAGTCAAGTCCACGCTCAAAAAAGAAGATTATAATCAACTCAAAAAGCAATCTGATGCAATTAGATCCATGCGACCTTGTACTGAGTTCTCTCCTGAGCAAACTATATTTGGGATTAGGATGTTTGTTTTTGCTTATGAGTCAGAATTATCAATTGATAGTATTAAAGACTGGTTCAAACAGGTTCAAGAGCTATTTGGAGTATGCATAATTGGAAAAACATTTATTTATAAATCACCGCAAGGCATATGCATTTCTGAGAAGAAAGAAAAGGAAGAAGTATTAATTTTTATCTCATCATTACTTCATGCGATTGTAAAATCAAAAAAAGAACGCCTTCCTCAAACCATAAATATTTGGCGTCGATATATAGTAGGAGTAGATCCTTCTTTAGTAAATTAATTGCTTTGAAGGTATAAGATTTATTAAAGAGTTTAAGATGGCTACTCCCTAAAATCAAAATTGCAAACTCGATTGTACACTAACGAAATTAAGATATATGAAAAAATGTTAATTCTGGTCAAACTAGAAAATCTTTTTATTTAACATTTTTTCAAAATCACGTTTTGCCGTGATTTTTTTGCTTTCTATCTCATTTTTTACTAAATCGAAAGGATCAGGGAACATATTTACTAGGGAATCAGATATATCTATAAAACAATCTATATATAAACAAGTTGACAATGATTGATAGTCCTTATTTTTCGAAAATTTTATATATTTGTTATACGTTAATTCAGGTGTTTTTTGTGATACGGATTTAGTGCTTTTAAACAAACTTGACCAGTTTTTATTAAGTGAAAGCCAATTTAATAATAAGCTTATGTTTTTAAAGTCTATATCATCCTCTTTTTCACTTTTTATCATAACGTGAGACCAAACAAGAATAATAAAGTTTCTTGGTGTGATCCGAAGTTTTTTGGCAGAAAATATACTATATATTTCAAAAAATTTTATCCTTTGGTTAATCTTCTCTATTCTATCATCAACGATTTTAAAGAATTGATCCAAATTGAAGTTGCTAGTTATAAATTTTTCCCTATTTTTTGGAGTCCATTTTATCTCTAGTTCCGGATAACCTTTCTTAATTCCTTTCAAAATATCAGTATCCATCAAGAATTGGTCTATATTTTCTATTAACTTCGTCTTAGCAGATTTCAGCTTGTTTACTTTGTCTTTTAATAACTTTATTTCCTCCCTTAAATTATCTAGGTTATATAAAGCAGCAACCCAAAAAAGACTATAAATAAAATTCCACATTCCATATCCATATCTTTCTTTTAGAAATTCATCGATCTCTTTTTGAGATGATTTGACACTTATATTTTTAATCATCTTTTTGGTGGACGCTCTTTTGGTTTCAGGTTTTCTAAAAGTACGTATCTTGCGATACTCTCTATGTATTCTATCATAAAGTTGTGCAGATAATTAGTTTGACAGAAATTAAACAATTTTATGAAAATGTGTGATCTTAAAATCTCCGAAGTCCAGATAATCCCCATAAAACCAAAGAATGGTCTAGTGGCCTTTGCAT
>CAYPCL010000058.1:0-3161 GCA_964409215.1 uncultured Candidatus Saccharibacteria bacterium
AAATACTCCCCTGAAGATGGACCGATTTTGGAATTAATTGGTTCTTTCTGGGATTTGCCTGGTCTGCAAAAAGTAAAGGGGCCTGATATAATTTTGGGAAAGTCTGATAACGGTAAATTAATTACATTGTTCGGGTATGGGGGGAGAAAAGATAAAATAAGCTGGCCAGGATTACATCTAACAACAGTGCGAATGCAAGTTGTTTTTATTGGATATCATTTTTTTAAAAGAGAAGATCTTGTTTTTGACAGCTTGTCTGTTAATTATAGTTATTTGAATGATTGGTGCGGTGAATATCCTTTTTCTGTTGATTGGAATCTACCTAAATCTTATAAGATACATTATCAACAACCTGAGCCATTAATTGTTGAACTTAAAGAGTTCAAAATTTCTTTAGAGCCTGAATTATCGGTTAATCATCAGAGGGCTGGGGATATTAATTTAAAATATTTTGTATATCTAAAAATCGAAGGAAACAAAAAGAATCACTTCGATGATTTAATGAATTCTATGGAAAAACTACGTAATTTCATTTCCTTAGGGGCCAAGAGGCCCATTTATTCAAATAGAGTTAAAGTGAAGACAGATAAATATGTAATAAAGGGGCGGGATGGAAAAGAATTGAGTCCTTTGATTGATGTCTTTTATAAGAAAAGGAGAAAAGAATATAAGGAGAAAACCCTAATCCCTTCTGATCTCCTTTTTTCTTTTAATGATATCAAGTCTCAATTTAAAAATTGTTTAAAAAAATGGATAGAAATAGATGATTTACTTAAACCAGTTAAGGATCTATATTTTGGAACACTCTATAATCCAAGAATGTTTCTGGAAAACAAATTCTTAAATTTAATTCAGGCATTGGAGACTTATCATAGCAGGAGATATAAAGGGAGTTATAGCATCAATCCTAAAGACTTCGGCGAAATTTTCGAAAAGATTTTAGAAGTAATTCCTTCTAAATATAAAAAGCATTTTAAAGATAGATTGAAATACACAAATGAGTATTCTTTAAGAAAAAGAATTAAAGAAATCATTAAGAAATGTTCAGATATTGTTGAATTTTACTTAAGTAATAACCGGGAGAAAAAAGATTTTATAAACAAAGTGATTGATACCAGACATTATTTAACTCATTATGATGAAAAATTAAAAAATAAAGCTGCTAAGGGTGAAGATTTATATTGGTTGAATCTTAAACTGAAAATATTAGTTGAGATAATATTAATGAAAGAGATCGGGATCGATTCCGATCATATATTAAATGCATTAAAAAGAAATACTGAATACCAAGAAATAAGGACAAGGAGATTAAAAGCTAAGCGAAAAGGACATTAAAGCTGTTTCTAAAAAATAAGATAAATTTTTTTTTAATAAGAAATAAAGGGCTATATTATAGAAAAAGAATTCATGTAGTTAGTGAGGGGTTAAAATGAGAAATATTGTATTAGATCAAAATTTCCATGGTATAGGTCAAGGATTGTTTTATTCGGGGAAAATATCAATCCAATCAAATAACGATACAAAAAGTTCTTTTAATTTTGTTTATGATTGTGGTTCTGCTAGTCGAAAAAAGTATCTGTATACAGAGATAGAAGAATATAAAAAATTGAAACTTCAGAGTAAAAAGCTTGATTTACTCATGATATCGCATCTCCATTCAGATCATGTTAATGGTCTTGATAATCTTCTGAGTGATATAGAAGTAGAAAATGTTGTATTGCCATACATTAAGCCTATTGAAAGATTATTACTCTCCGTTTATGAAAAAGGTCCCCGATGGTATTTTGAATTTCTATCGAATCCAACAAATTTCTTAAAAAAAAGAGGAATCAAAAATATCATTTATATTTCACAAGGTGGAGATGTTGAGACTACTCCTCCTACGGCTAGTGAGGGTTCATTGAATGAAGTTGAGTTCTCTTTAAAAATGAATTTTGAAGGAATGAAACATGATGAGAAAAAAGAAGGATATGCAGAAAAAAATGATAAAATTATTGATAGCAATGTAATATTTAAGAAAGATAGCTACCCTGCAAAAATTTATAGTCTTTGGAATTTTTATTTTTTTACTTCTCCTATAGATAAGAATAAACTTAACTCTTTTTATAATGCAGTCATACAAATACAAAATGAATCCAAAGATCGTGAAATTTCTCGTGAATCAATACTTGAAATCATACGTGATGAGAATAAAAGGAAAGAATTAAAAAAAATTTATGAGAAGGAAATTACAAAAGACTTAAACTTCACAAGTATGGCTTGTCTTCATGGACCAATCTATTTATTACCTAATATCGATTTTAGATACGAATTAAACTTTGGATTATGGCCATTTCCTTTTGTATTGCCTTATCGTTCTATCTGTAAAGAATTGAAATTTATGTGTTCTGAGCTTTATCATGAATGGCGTCACGCGTTTCGTGAA
The DNA here is from genome assembly GCA_964409215.1 of uncultured Candidatus Saccharibacteria bacterium. Classification (GTDB taxonomy): domain Bacteria; phylum Patescibacteriota; class Minisyncoccia; order Minisyncoccales; family CG1-02-41-26; genus CAYPCL01. Next base: position 2,426 of record CAYPCL010000058.1, read on the forward strand.
TTTAAGGATATTTTTAGGAATAGATTATATTCGTTTTTAATGGGAGATATTGATACCATTTCTGAATGGGAAAGAATAGGAAGAAGATATCTACCACTTTTTAAATATATGCAATATTTACAGATTCCTCATCATGGCTCCAAAAAAAATTGGAATAATGAAATACCCATAAGTGTTGGTCTTTGTGATTATATAATTTCAGCAGGAATTAGGAATCGATTCAAGCATCCAGACCTTGAAGTCATTAAAAATATAAGCCAAAACCTATCACCTGACGTAATTAAATGGTCTCATGAATATCGATCCAAAATAAGCAGAAATATGTTTATATTATAAAAAATTAAATTTTTTGTCGGAGCTCGACATATGTCGAAGAAAAAAGAACCAAATTGAAAGGAAAACAGCTTTTAAATCGGCTCAGTGGTATATCCACTTCTGTGGGAGGTGTGAGTTGGACACCGCCAATCGACGAGTGCGACATAGCAAGAAAATTTTGCTGGATCGGCTCACTGAAATATGGTATCGACACAGCTTGCATGAGATTTCATTGGAAATTATGGAGGAGGAAGTCGTTCCACCTGTTCCTAAGATTATTTGCGGGGAATTGATGTAAGGGTGGTTAGAATAATAGAGATTATATTTAATAGGACTTATTAAATGGTTAATATTAAAGTACCTTCCAGGTCTCAAGATGATATTGAAATAAAATTTGAAACATATAGATTTTATCTTGAAT
>CAYPCL010000059.1:0-3082 GCA_964409215.1 uncultured Candidatus Saccharibacteria bacterium
TCTCCAATTTTCCCAATCCTTTTAACTTTAAGGCCAGAAAAAGGATAAAAGAAGTTATTAAAGAGTTTCAGCCTGATTTAATAAGTTGCCATAGTACGGCAGCCGGTTTCTTAACCAGAATAACGGTAAAGAACAAAATTCCCACCATTTTCACCGCTCATGGCTGGTCTTTCGCTCCCGGAGTTCCCCGGCTTAAAAAAATATCAGCTCTTTTAGTGGAGAAAATAACGGCTCGTTTTTCGGAAAGAATAATTTGTGTTTCCCGTTTTGACAAGAATTTAGCTTTAAAATACAGAATTGTTCCCGAAGGGAAATTAAAAGTGATTCACAATGGAGTTGAAATTGAAAACCACCCTTCCGATAAATCTTTCCAATATCCTTTGAAAATTGTTTTTGTCGGCCGTTACAGCCGGCAGAAAGATCCTCTTCTGCTTTTGAGGGCCTTTTCCGAATTAAACATTAAAGAGAAAATGGAAATAACCTTTATCGGAGGAGGGGAGAAGAGGAAACTTATGGATGATTTTGTAAAAAAAAGCGGATTGAAAGCAATTGTCTTAGAAAGCCTCCCCCGAGAAAGAGTGATGAATATTTTAAAAAACTCCCATATTTTTGTTCTAACTACCAACTGGGAAGGTTTGCCGAGAAGTATTCTTGAAGCTATGAGCTTGGGGCTGCCGGTTATCGCTTCCGATGTCGGAGGAGTAGGGGAGATTATCAAAGACGGCTGCGGAATCCTTGTTGAAAGGGGAGACAAAGAAGGAGTAAAAAATGCTTTAGAGAAATTGGTTAACAATAGGGAATTGTTAGGGAAAATGAGTAAAAACTCAAGAAAGAGAATTGAAGAAGAATTCTCTTTGAGAAAAATGTTTTCTCAAACAGAGAAAGTTTATGAAGAAATTAAATGATAAAACAATTTGTTTTGAACATCTGCCGAGAACCGGAGGAGGTTCGGTTAATTCAGCCTTAAGACTATATTACGGCGAAGATTTCAGCGGTTTTAATGAAGAAGCTTCAAGCGAAGTAATCCATGGCCACCGGGCTTTCTTGAAAACCAAAAAGTTTGAGAAGATATCTTATTTCACTTTTCTCCGCCATCCCAAAGATCATGTTATCTCCCGATTCAAGCACAAGGCCAGCGGATTGAGGTCAAAACACTTTAAGAAGATTAGAAAAGGAGTTTCCCTGGAAGAATATTTAAGGAAGGGCTATTCCAAGGATTTAAACAACGGAATAATCAGGAGAATATCGGGAATGAATTTCCCTTATGGAGAATGTAATGAAGAAATTTACCAAAAGACATTGAAGATGATAGAGAAGAGATTCTTTTTTATCGGAATCACCGAATTGTTTGATAAATCAATCTTGGGTCTGAGCAAGGTTCTCAATTGGGAAACTTACCCTCTTTATTTGAGGAAGCATAAGAGTGAAGAAGATGAAAAGATAGTTCAAGGAGATTATGAAGACTTATTGCTAAAATACAATAAATTTGATATCCGCCTTTATGATTTTTTTAGAGAAAGATTTTTTAAATTCCAAGAAGAAAACAAGGATTTTTACAGCAACCATCTAAAAAAATTTAAAAACACCCTCAAAGTTTTTCAGAACAAAGAGAGGGTTTTAGCCGAATACCGGGACAGGGAAAGATTTAATTTGAAGGGAAAGATAAAAAAGTTCTTCTTTAAGATTCCCTTTTAAAGAAAAGATAAAAGGTTTTTAGGAGGCATGACAGATCCAGGGAAAAGGATCTGTTTTTTAAATAATAGAGGTCGTATTGAAATTTCTCATGGGAATCCAAAACGGTTCGGGCATAGCGAAAATTAACCTGGGCCCAGCCGGTGAATCCCGGCTTTATGATATGGCGGAGGTGATAGTGGGGAATTTCTTTTTCCAGCTTTTTGACAAAGACCGGTCTTTCCGGCCTCGGTCCAACCATGGACAAGTCTCCTTTAATAACATTTATCATCTGGGCTATCTCGTCTAAATGGCTTTTTCTCAAGAAGCTTCCTATTTTAGTGACCCGATTATCTTTTTTATCGGCCCATTTGGCTCCTTCTTTTTCGGAATCCGGTCTCATAGAGCGGAATTTCCAAAGCCAGAAAACCTCTTTATTCTTTCCCACTCTTTTCTGGCGGTAGAAAACAGGTCCCTTGTCCTCCATTTTTATAAGGAGAGAGAAGATAAGCCAGAGGGGAGAGGTAAGGATTGTTATAAGGGAGCCTAAAATAATATCTTCAATTCTTTTAATATTATCGTAGATTCTTTTTTTCCCTTCTCTTAGATTTTTCAGGAACCAATTATAGTCAATAAAATCAATGGGTATTTTCCGGAAAATCACTTCATATATCTCCGAGAAGTCAATTAAATTTATTTTCAAAGGCAGGGAATTATAGAGTTGTTCAACCAGTCTCGGGTTCTGGCTGATATCATCGGTTATGGCCAAAGTATCAATTTTCTTATTCTTCAATTGGCGGAGGAGGTCTTTTTTGATATCTATAAAACCGATGGGATTGTAGCCCAACTGGGGTTGATTCCCGAACTTTTCTGCCATTTTTCCGGCCAGGGAATTTTTCCCTAAAAAAGCAATGTTTTGGCGGTAAAAAGAGGAAAAAAGAGAACAGAATAGTTTTCTCCAGAGAAAGACAAAAAAGGTGAAAATAGCTATTTCAATTAAAAGATTGGTTTTCGGAGTAATCTTAAAGAAAGGAACGGTATAGAAAAAGGTGGCTCCGATAAGGAGGGAGATAATAAAAGTTTCTCCCAACCTCAAAAGGAATTCCACCTTCGGTCTTATCAAATCAAGATCATAGAGGCCGAAGATATAGAGGACTACCAGCCAGAAGAAGAAGATAAGGGAGAAGGGGAGAGTGTGTTTGGCATATATCTCCCAATTAAAAGTTCCCCAGAAACCGATAATTACGGTAATAAAAAGGGATAGATAACAAAGTATTAGATCTCCAATTAAAAGAATGAATTGTCTGATTCTAACCATAAGTTAATTTAATTATTGTTTAAAAAAGAAGGGAAATCAAGTATTGACATAAATAATTTAATATGTTATAATTACAACATATTAAGGCAGTAC
>CAYPCL010000060.1:0-3033 GCA_964409215.1 uncultured Candidatus Saccharibacteria bacterium
ATGAACTTTTTTGTCAATTAGAACCGCTCCGGGATTAAAAACCTGCCAGGCTTCCCAAGGGTTGTCTTCGTTCGGCTCAATAATCGGATTTCCTCCGGCTTTCTCTAAAACCACGTCTTCAGAGAATTTTCTTTTAAAGAAACCTCTGATTTTTTTAAAAATATTTAACACGGCTTTAATTGTTGGAAGAACTGTGCCGCGGGAGGGATTTGAACCCTCAATCCTTTAGGGAACACGGTTCTGAACCGTGCGCGTATGCCGGTTCCGCCACCGCGGCCTATCCCTTGAGATAGTCCAGATTTTCCGGTTTCTTCTCCAAAGGTCTTTTAAATTCCAGCTCGGGAACAAAGCTGTAGTTTTCATTCTTAATCCAACCGGACTTGGTATAATAATAGCCCATTCCCCCCATTTTTTCCAGATCCTGATAGATGTTTTCATTTCGCTCGGAAACCCAGTTGGCCGTTTTAACTGTTTTTTTAGTGGGGTTGATTAAGATTATTGATTCTTCCGGCTTAATATTTATCCAATCGCCGGCTTTCATTTTAAGAGCGTAGATTTCTTCTATTCTTTCTCCCCGGGCTTTTTGGAGAAGAACCAGGGCTTCCCCCTCTAAAAGAGTATAGAGTTCGGGAAAGTTGTCGGAGTTGTGATTTCCCTTGGTTCTGGCGTATTCCTCTCCCAGCATTTCAGGCGGAAGAAAGGTAATATCGTATCTCAGTTCTCCCTTCCTCTTTACCCCCCGTTGAACCCGATAGAGTTCCAAATCGGGGTTTTTCCGGGCAAATTCCTTATCATAAACCACTTTCTCCATTTCTTTTAATAATCTAACGCTTTTTTTCATAAATTACTGCCAAACCCTTTTTCTTTTTATAAACCAGTTTTCAATGGTTGTAAATCTTTTGGCCGGGTTGCTTATTTTCTCCACTTTGAATCCTCCCATATCCCTGGGCAGGGAATAAAGTAAATTATTTCTTATCAGGAAAACGGCCGGCTGATCTTCCCTAATTACATCCTGAAACTCCTTAAGTTTTTCTTTTCTTTCTTCGGGGTCCAAAGTTTTTCTTATTTCCTCCAGCAATTTGTCGCTTTCCCGGGAATCATATCCCGTTATATTAAGGCCGGGATATTTCTTTTGGGAGGAGTGCCAGAAGGAAAGAGGATCGGGAATCTGGCCCAAGGCCTCGCCGAAAAGAAGCATTTCAAAATCTCTTTTCGGGAAGACTTTGGTTTGAAGCTCGGAAAGAGAAACTGTTTTTATTTGGACAGCTACTCCAATTTCCTCCAATTGCTCTTTTATTTTCTCCGCCATCTCCTTGAGGGGGAAGCTTTCCCCGGTTGTCAAGCTGAAGCTGAGAATAACTTTCTCGCTGGGAACTTCCTGGCAAATCAAGTCAAGTTTTTCTCTGGTCATCGGTCCGGCCTTGCCCGTTCCCCGGCTGAGGCCGATGGGATGGAGAACTTCTTGGGCGTATTTTTCCTGAAAGCGGATGACAGCCGATTTTGTCTTAGGCCCGAAATAACCGCTTATAACCCCTTCGGGATAAATATCGGAAAATTGAGCCAGGCATTCTTGAAGTTTTCTAACTTGATTTCCCTCCTCTCCCTGATTGAGGTCGCGAGTGAATATGGAAGGAACATCTTTGGGAACTTCTTTTTCCCTTAAGCCGGTCTGGGGATTTTTCTTGAATCCCGCTGCCTCCAGGATTTCTTCCGCTTTTTGGGGATTGAAAGATATCTCTTTTTCCCCCGAAATTTGGTAATATTCATTGAGAACCGGCGAGGAAATGGTTTCACCTTGGCCAAAAAAGACTTCTTTCAGAATTTCTTCCTTGGCTAGAGCCAAAGCCAAACCTTTTCTTATCTCTTTGGACTGGAATTTATCCTCCCTTAAGTTGAAGAAAAGCCCGAAATAGCGGGGTATTTTCAGATGGTAGCTCTTAAAGCCCTCTTTTTCCAGAATAGTCAGGTATTTGGGATTGGGGATAGTGAAGCCGTCTATTTCTCCGGTGCGGGCCGCTTTCAGGCACTGGTCAAAGTTTTCGTAAAAATGAAAGAATATCTCCTCCAAAAAGGGCTTTTTAGCGTAGTAGTTTTCGTTTCTCTCCAAAGCTATTTTTTCGGTGAAACCGGAATTGTTCTTTTTAATTTTCTTTACTTCAAAAGGACCGGTTCCAATGAGATTTTCTTGGGAAAGAGAGGTCCAGGGGAGATCTCCAGCCGGAATATTTTGGAAAATGTGCTTGGGAAGGAATTTTAACTGGGCTATTGTTTCCAAGAAAGAGGAATTGGCTTTTTGAAGGCGGAAGACTATCTTCCTTCCTTCCTTTTTTTCAAAGCGTACTCCCAGCAATTGGATTCTCAAAGGGCTATTATACTGGGGCGAGCCTATTATCTCCAGATTGAACAATATGTCTTCAACCGAAAATTCAGTTCCGTCATGCCAAAAAATGTTGTTTTTCAGTTGAAATTCGTATTCTTTGCCTTCGTTTTTAATTTCATAACTCTCGGCCAGGTCTTTGACTATTTCTCCCTTCTCATTGTACTTCAAGAGGCCGGAGAAGATAAGTTCAACCAGATCCCGGTCGCTGTCGTTGTTGGAGAGATAAAGAGGATTGATAAATTTGGGCTGGCTAATCAAGCCTTCCCGATATTTTCCTCCAAATTCGGGGACGACAGTTGTATTTTCCCGGTAAAAATCAATCTGAATGATTAAGCCGGAGAGGATGAAAAAAAGAAAAAGAAGGGAAAAAAATATCCTTTCTTTCTTATTAAAAACATTAAAAAGTTCTCCCCATTGCTTTAAACTGGGGAAGTTCCAGAAAGACTTTTTGCTTTTTTTGGCCATGGTTTTCAGATAATCAGGTTAATAATTGCCAGTCCGATGAAAAGGACGGCCAGGACAACGGATATCTGGAAAATGGTTTTCTCGGCTCCTCTTTTTTTAGTGTAAATGCCTCCGCTTCCTCCGAAGGAAGAACCCAAAGCTGTTCCCTGCTGCTGGAGGAGGATAAAAAAAATGAGGAGAACCGAAAC
>CAYPCL010000061.1:0-2943 GCA_964409215.1 uncultured Candidatus Saccharibacteria bacterium
TCTAAAAAAACGGCACTTCAAATAGAAGGAATAGAAATCCCCAGAACAGAAACCACTTGACCCACCACCAAAATATTTTAACGCTGTCTTTCAATTTCCCTATGTCTACAAAAATAAGAATATTTTAATGCGCTTCTTACAAATTTGATTAACTCGGCTTTTTTGTCTCCTATTGCAAAATCAAACTGGTTCCCATAGAAAATCTTGTATTCCTTAATAGGTCTTTCTGCGACTGGGATGATAGATCGAAAGGAAATTTTTTGTACTGAAATTTTCACCGATAGTCTTGTAAGAAGAATGATTAAGATTTTTCATTATCAGGGATTTCCTGTTAGCAAATCATCAAGAAGCATCTAAAATTATTTTACTCCAATCAGGATTTCCTTCTTTAATTATCTTATAGCAGATATTCTCAGCTAAAGATTGATACATGGGAAATTTCTTGCCTATATTTTCTATTTTGGCTGGGTTCCCTTTACAAAGAACTCCACTATGTGCGACCTGAGATCGATATTTGTATATATCTTTCAATTGTTTATAAATTTTTTCACGCTCTTTTGGCGAATTACCTAACAACCAACTTCCTCGAAGACGAAAAGAGAGAGATAATTGCTCGTTATTAGGATTATCTTGGAGAAGCAACATCTCCATTGAAATCCCTAAGTCAAGTATCTTATCTGCTATTTGATCTCGACGTTTAGCCTGAGAAAGACGAAACAAAATTCTTTGCATACGATCTTTTTCTTTATCAGAAAGACTTTCGTAACTATATATTAGATCATTTATGATAAATCGGTCTTCGTCAATAATCTTTGTTAAGGAATGTCCTATTACGTCATAAATACTTGATCCCCCTCCACTCCCTACAAATGGCCCAAATGGTGTCTCTTTAGACGGATAGGAAGTTGAATAGTATCCTAAACATGATACATCGTCTAAGACATTTAGTATAAGTGATATTGTGTACAACATTCTCTGCGCATTCCAGAATTCTATATTAAGACTTTGGTTTTCTATTGGATCATGCTCGTTAACAATCTTTTTTACATTACAAGCTTTCGTAATGGCTGCCCTTGGTTGAGGGGATGGATGAGGCCAAGATTGAAACTTTGGATTTAGAAAGAATTCCTTATCTCTTGAATCAGGCATACTTTTTATAGGCCGAATAATATACCCACCATTAAGTTCTATTGATTTATCTAATTCTATGCCAGTTATCCAAAGTGTGTTTATGACCTTTATTTCTTCTGATTCAAGAAAACCATGAAGATATTGATCTGCAGTTTCTTTTCCAAATTCATTTGCACTCCAGATGTACCACATTGCAAGTGTCTTAGCTTCGAATTTTTGAGCACTATTTCCCCAAGAAATCATCTTATCAGAGAGGCTAATTACTTTTTTATCTTTTTTTAAAATCTGAACTAACGATTTTCCAAATTCAGTGTTTTCTATAATATCAAAATATTGAATAAACAAACGAGTCTGATAATCATTGATAAATAAGAATGGTTCAACCTTAATCTTAGGTATATCTAATTCTCCAAGATTCATTTATTCAAGTACTCCATCTTGGAATTGAGCTCTAAGTATTGATTCAAATGCTCTTTGAATTCTGTTGAATCAATATATCTTTTTGCTGGAACAATTGGATCCCTTTCAGAGAGAATCGAAAGAGGAACACTTCCACTTTTATCCCACTTATTATTTTTATTATTCAACTTTTTAAAATCTCGATAATTGGAAGAATACTTATAATGAACAGAACCTTCATATTCTTCATTCAATATTTTGTTAAGATCCATAAAAAAAGTGTAATAAGAATATCTTTTTGGAAATTTTTTTTTGGGATTATTGATCGCAAAATATAATGAGGCTAGTCTTTGTTGACCATCAAGGATTGCTTTTTCTGGAGGACTTTTTTTTAGTTTTGCCCCCCAAATCGGATCCCATTTTTCACGTCTTGCTGACTCTGCATCAAGTTCCCAAAAAAGTAAAATCCCGCAATAATAATTCTGGAGTATGGATTCGAACAAATCACATACCATACTCGGATCCCATTCAAATCCCCTCTGAAAATAGGGGATGACATAAGTTCCAGAATCTACTTTTTTAAGAAGATTCTCTATGTTTTCAGTGCCCGGATTTTCTGCCATATCTATAATCTCCTTCTATAATTAATATAGAAAAAACATATACTCATATCTGCCTTGTTCTGCAAAATCTACACAATTTAAAGATGATTACATCTTTTTTCTTTGCTACTTTAGTACTTTTGCATAACAAGAAGTATTAATCGTATTTAAATAGAATTCAGCCGTCAATCCTCTTTAGGGGTGAAATTTAGAGAGCATATTCATTATTCTTTTTCAATTCCAATATATTTTTCTTGTTCAAAATCTCTCGACAGTCTTCTGATAAAAATATGATTATTTATGGTATGACATAATTCTGAAGCTTTACTAATTATATATCTAGTATTCTCAACAATTTCATCAAAAGTTTGCTCATGCCCTAATTTATCATTGACAAGAATTTCAACTTTGGCCTGAGTGTCCTTATTCGACGAAAATATCTGACAAGAAATATTTGATTTTGGAGGAAATTTGTGTTTTTTTATTTGAAAATTCGTCTTGGAATTTAATGTATTAATTCTTAATTTTCGGTTAAAAACACCTCCAAGTATAAACTTGTGGATTAACGGGCCATAACTTCTTTCAATTTCTTTATGCATTTTCGTATTTTTTTGTTCCAGAATTAAATATTTCAATTTACTTGTTATGGATGGAAGATCTTTAACCTTCATTCCTTTTATTTTAATTTTCAGTTCCTTATATACATCTTCATACAATTCACCACTTGATCCAGCATAACCCATACATATTTTTGGAGTTAATTTTTTTATTTTTTCATGTAAGATTTCAAGTGCGGCATCATTAACCAGCA
>CAYPCL010000062.1:0-2746 GCA_964409215.1 uncultured Candidatus Saccharibacteria bacterium
ATTTTCCCCAGTTGTTCTTGATTAATTGAAGCCATACCCACGGTTTGCTGAGCATTACGATTGAAATATCCATTTGCATAGATTAAGAACCAAAAATTAACATATCCGCTATCAATCTTATTGCTAAGCCGAAGTCGGATGTTTTTACTTTCATACACAGATGTCTCTATGCTTTTTTTAATCAATCCAGTCTTTCCAACCAGTTCTCTACTATTAACTCTATTTACAAGCAAATCACCTGGCTTTAACTCATATTCTTTTATTTCATTTTCGCTTAGAATCATCCTTTTTATATCAAACCATTCGATTTTTCCATTTTCAATGTTGTACATCCTTAAACAGGGAATACCTTCCTCAGCATAAAATTCTTTTGGTTTATAGATGCCATTTTTCATGGACTCTGATATGTCGCCAACTTTTGCCCACATCCACCCTTCTGGCAGTTCGGGCAATTCCGCCAGTTCCTTTTCCGTCAGCGGCGGTAGCTCCTTCGGTTTTTTGGGTTTTGTGGGTTTTTTCTTGCCTTCTGTTTTTGACTGCTCGCACGCCTTTTCCCAATCTTCCAACTGCCTTTGGTAATGTTTTTCCCGCTCTGCTTTGATCCGTTCCAGCAGCTTTTCCGCCGGTTCCGGCGGGGTTCCCGCCTGCCCCTGCCTGCCGGCAGGCAGGTGTTGAGTACGCCATTCTTTGGTCAGCTTGCCCTCAAAGGCATATTTCAGCACGGCCTGCCGGTAGGTTTTCAGTTGTTCTCGGGCTTTTTTCAGGCTTTCGATGCCGTTGTCGAGTTCGGAAAAGAGTTCCTCGATTTTGGCAACGATTTGGTGTTGTTCAAGGGTTGGAGCAATTGATAGTTGAATTTTAGCAAGATTTTTTCTTGATATTCTTTTTCTTGTTGAACCACTTTTAAATTTATCAACCTCTGTTCTTATTTGCGGAGAATTTATTAGATAAAGCAAAAGTTTTATATTTAAATTCTCAGAATTTGGCCTCACTATACAGATATCAACTGCTGTAACATACTGTTTTTCCCCTTCTAAAGGGAATAGGCAAGCTCGTCCAAGAGGATCCGGCAAGCGAGCAATTAATAAATCGCCTTTTGATAAATATGTGCAACCAAGTTCAACTGATTTTTCATAGGTTAAGTGCCTATCTGACCTGTTTCTAAAAACTCCATCACCAATGTCTGCTAATTGAATCAAACGTACATTTCCATTTGAATTTTGATCTTTAGTTTCAATCCAATCGCCGTCACAAAATAATCCATTATTAGAAATTAAGTCATAAATATTAGCCAAAGCCCAACCCGTCGGCAATTTTTGCATTTTTCTATTATTTTCAGTCATCCTACGCCGCCAATGCCTCATTCAATTCATCGATAATCCTATCCATGTCATCGCCGAATAACTGAGCCATCTTTCCGATGCCGCCCTTGCCGTCAAAGGGGGCATAATCGTGATCATACCTGTTCATAATAATCCACCATTTTTCACTCGTAATTCTTAATCACTTCCCAATAGCCTTTCTTTGTAGCTCCTACATGCCTGATAACACCCTGTTCACGCAGTTTGTCCAGATGATATTTTACCCCATCCGGTGTAAGGCCGGTTTTTCCTGCCAGTCCTTTGCGGGTTATGGCTGGATTGCTCTTTATCAATCTAAGTATCTTTTCTTGGGTAGTTTCTTGGGTAGTTTCTTGGGCAGCCCCCTCAATTTCCGGGGCAGTTTTTCTCGAAATTTTTTCTATGGCTTTTACTCGACTGAAAGAGACGGTAAAAAATGAATCAAAAGAAAAAATTACACTTCCTGTCCCATGTTTCTTTACAGCGTTTTCTATGCGCTTAATTCCGGTTCCGATTTTTTCGATGTATCCGGATCGGTGCAATAATGCGGCAATTACAGGATTCCTGACAACGCTCTTTGTTCCAAAAGATTTGCGCGTCAGCCCGGAGGGCAGTCCACCGGGATTTGAAATTTCCAGGCGGTCATCGAAAATTTCAATCATCACATTAGCGCCTTTTTCAAAATAGTCTCTATGGCAAACGGCGTTTACAACTGCTTCTCTCAGGGCAACTTCCGGAATCTCAGGAATTTCTTCACGTCGTAATTTATCGATTTTATACTCAAGGTTGGTATGCCGCAGCACAAACATTACTGCATTTTCGATATTATCGATAATATTGCCGGAAAAATCCTTTCTGTCCAGTATATGGATTTTCTCTTTGCCTTTGTACAGCACACAGGTAACGGTTGCCTGCAACAGCAGAAACTCAGTGCTCTTGCTGAAAAACAGGACTCCGGCATTGGTCATTTTACCGTTTTCAGAAAGGCAATCAAGATTTGCAAGAAGAAAATTTTTATCAATGGATGGTGTGACCGAGGCAAGCCGGAGGAAGTTGTTGAATGCGGCAACGTCAAAATCCCTCGAAAAAACCGCTTTTCCGTTTTCCAGCTCATCAAAACGGATTCGTCCTTCTTTCTGAAAAAAGGAGACGATTTCATTCCTCGTTAGCTTTTGACTGTTGGGGCCGATTCGTAGAAAAAACCCTCTTGAACAGCCATAGGGTTTGTCTTTGCCTTCAGGTATATCAACAACAACGATTTTATCAAGCACGGAACTGTGTATTTCGAGATGCGGTTCAATGTGTTTAATATGATCCTGTATTCTCGAGAGGAGAACATTATCCGTTTCAATTCCTGAAGGCTTGCCGTCATCTGCAATCCCGAGCAAAATTTTTCCGCCAGATGC
>CAYPCL010000063.1:0-684 GCA_964409215.1 uncultured Candidatus Saccharibacteria bacterium
TAAATATATTTCTTGAACCTTGTCCTTGGAATATATTACAATTCAAAAAAGATCTGTCCCATGAAAAAGGATGAAAGCATAAAAGCTTTTTTTAAAGCTTTGAAAATTTCATTAAAAAATTATTCCATTTATAATCAAGACCATCCTTCATACAAAAAATCAATAAAGAAATTAAGATCAGAGCTGGATAAATTATTCCATTTTTATAATCGTTCCCTAAAAATTGGTTTTACTTCAAATTCTATTTATTTTGGGAATGAGTGTTTAGAAGAAGAAAAGTTATATAGAGATGTCGCTAAGATGTTTCATTTCCGCAAATTGAAAAGATTAGAAATAAAATCTACTGTCACTACAGAGGAACTGGAATTATTTTTATCCAAAGTTTATCTTCCCAGAAAAGTTATATTTAAAAAGGGAGGCATAAAAAAGATTTTAGAAAAAGAGAAAATCTCAAATATAAATGTCACAGAACTGGATTATTCCCAACTTTTAAAAGGCGAAGGCGAAGAGATAAAAGACATTTGGACCTATCTTCTTAAAGAAGCCACTGACGAAAGAAATGAATCAAAAATGGAATATTTGGCGGATAATTATGATAGGATTCATGATAAGATCGATGCTGAAGAAGTCATCTGTGACGATGAGTTGCAGAAAAGCTTTGAGAGTTTTTTTAATTATTTAAAC
>CAYPCL010000063.1:694-2653 GCA_964409215.1 uncultured Candidatus Saccharibacteria bacterium
GAGGCCGCGGGCGGTAAATGGACGAATCCGGAAATTTAAACAAAAACGAAAAAGTAAAGTATATTTCATTTTCAAAAAGATTGATGAAATCAGCTTTAAGCAACAAAAAAATTTCTTCGGTAGAAAAACTTGACAAGTTAAAACCGCTTTTAATGGATTTGAGTGAAGACGATTTGGCCTCCACCCTATGGGAAGAAATCACCACTAATAATGAGTTCGATCAAGTTAGCTTCAGTATTTTTTCTAAGCTCACAGACAAGGAAGAGCATAAAAAGATAGCAGAGTCGCTCTTGGATGTGTTTAATAAAAGCAAATCAGAAAAACAAAACGAGAAAACAAAAGAAAAAATTAGAGAACTTTTATCAGGGACATCCAGCCCTTTAATATCCAATATTTACAGAAGAACTCTTCAATCCCTTTTAAAAGGCATGTCAGAGAAAAATGAAAAAATCATTTTTGATAACGCACACCTTCAAAAAAATTATTATTTGATTCTGTTAAACATGCTGGAAAAGGAAACGGAAAAAGAAGAAAGTTCTCGATTGCTAAAACAAATTCTGGATGAATGGAAGAATATCCTCGAATCCCATGATATGGAATATTTGAAATATATTCATGAAACATTAGAAGAAAAACGAGAAACTCTTTCTTCCTTAAAAAACTTTCATGATTTGGAATCAATTCTTGCTGAACATGTTGAAAAATCGATTCTTAATGGGGAGCTTTCATTACACTTCAATTATTTTATTGAAAATATGAATAAAAGCACTAAGAATGAAAATGTCTATCTAAAAAAGATTTTTACTGAAGAAACTATTACCCCATATATATTAAAAGCTTTTTTTAGTTTTTTTACAGATTATTTATTTTATTTCAACTTAAATTTAGATCAAAGGTCAGGCGACAAAGTTCTATTAAGAAAAATAATAGACAGCCTCAGCTTGATAGATTCCCCGATTTCTCTGATAACCCTTAAATACATATTTAAACTTGGAGGTACCGACATCAAGTTAAAAACCTTGAAGGCTATGGAAAATCTTAAGGAACACGATGATAAATTTCTTTTTCCCCTGTTAAAGAAAAAAAATTATGAACTAAAAAAAGAGGCTTTCATACTTTTGTCTAGAGCAGAGGGCAGTAAACACCTGGCCTTGAACATAATGTTTTCAATAAAGTCTTTCCTAGGGCTAAGGAACAAAAAACTGCATGATCATGTTCAGATCATAGATGAACTGGATGTTGAGTCAGCCAGAAGTCACTTGATTTCCTTAGCTAAAAGAAAATTTATATGGAATAAAAAATTAAGAAATCATGCAGAGAATGTATTAAGGAAATGGGATGCTGGAAAAAGTTAAAGAAGCTTTATTGAATTTGACTTCAGCGGTTCAGGCAAGAAAACTTTATTCAGAAGACCATCCTCAATATTTGGAGATTATTGAAACAGCCTACCAAGGAATTAAAAACATATTGAAAGACAAACATGAATTCGTCTTTGGGATCATTAATGAGGAGTTGGCATGGGAAAGTGAGATTTTATTTGATATCGTACAAAAAACAAAATCTTTATTGAGCTATCTTAAGGAAAGAGATATCGAAAAAATAAACTTTAATTCCTCTCTGGAGAAGTGGGAATTAGAAAAATTTATTTCATTTCTATCTCTTCCGAAGCAGGAAGACATAGAAGACATTCAAGATTATCTTATAACAAATAAAATATCAAACATTAGGGCTGGGAAAATCAAGGCTATAACTGATGATAAAAAGTCCAGGGATGAGTATCTTACTGAAAAAGAGCAATTAAGAAGAACTTATCAGAACTCCATCGACTTAGTTAAAGAATCAACAACTAGGATTTTAAATGATGAAGAAATTGATTATTTAGAATTAAGATTCAATATTCTGACACTCGCTGAGAGTTATGCCGGCAACTATCATGAGCTGATTAATTTAGTTGACGTC
>CAYPCL010000064.1:0-1460 GCA_964409215.1 uncultured Candidatus Saccharibacteria bacterium
AAAGGAAAAAACACAGTCGCCATAAAAAACCCAAAATAGATCCCTAAACACCGAGTGCAGACCGCTAAAGGATGCCCATTGAAATAAAAACATCGTGATGGATTTTGATGACAAATAGGAGAAAAAATGGAATAAATGAAGGCATTTAGAGGATTATTGAGACTTTTTAGGACAGGAGCCATGAATATGAGGATTATCCATATGATTATTCCGGCTAAGGTAAAAATAAAAATTTTTGATATGATTTTTTTCTCAATCATCTGAATTTAAATCATAAGAACCTTATCTAAATTGTCAAATATGAAATTCAGCCACACCACATGAATTAAATTGATAATCATCATTATGTTAATAATATATTGAAAATGTTCTGATCATGATAAATTTGTATGGATAGGCGAGTTACCAGGATAAGGAAATATTTGACAGAACTTCCCTGAAAGTGTAAATTTATTTGTGTCATCATGCGGTATGAAATAATATGTCAAAATGGTGAAATCCTGTACGATCAGGATTCACCAATAAGGAGGCAAAATGAATAAAAAAACAGTTTTTATAGTTTTTTGTATGATTCTTCTTATCACTCCATTTTATCTATCTTCCCAAAATAAAAAGGACGAGGACTTAGAAAAACAAGCTTTGAGTATCTTCAATAAATATAAAGATAGTGTGATTGCCCTAAAATCATTGGGTGAAGAAGATAATGTTCTCTATAATGGATCTGGTTTTGCTGTCGGAGAAAAGATTATTGCCACCAATTATCATCTGATAAGCCAAGCTAATTCCATTGAAGGCACCTCTGCTGATGGGAAAAAAGTAAAAATTAAAGGTCTCGTGGATTATGATAAGGAAACCAATATAGCCCTTTTAGAAATAAACAAAAAACCTCCGGTTCTGCCCATAGGAAACTTTAATTCGGCAGAGTTCGGAAGCAAGGTTTTCTTAATCGGATCCAACCAACTGGGTCAAATCAGAGCCTACCCTGGAGAAATAATAAATATTGCTGAATCAGCTGTCAATATCAAAGTCGCAGATTCAAGTATAACAGCCGGAGATGAGGCAAGCGGAGGTCCTGTTTTTGATGAAAACGGACAAGTGGTAGGAATCATTTTTTATCCGGAAGGTTCCTCTTCCAAGGTTATTTTGCCTATATCTGTATTAGAAAGGGTCAATGAAAATTCCTCATCAGAAAAAATCAAAAGAGTGGAACCAGAAGATTACTTCTCAACTCTGGAAGGAGCTTATTTAACAGGTCATTCATTCGCTGCTATTAATAACATGATTATCGCTGAAAACAATCTAGAAAAAGTAGTAGAAAAAAATCCAAAAGACATTGAAACAAAAAAGATTCTTGCTGAAGTGTACACAAAAGGAAGAGCGTATAATTTAGCTGTTTCGACCTATCAAAACATAATTCAATTAAACCCTGAATCCGATGAAGCCTAACTAAAGATGGGCAC
>CAYPCL010000064.1:1470-2623 GCA_964409215.1 uncultured Candidatus Saccharibacteria bacterium
GCACTGTTTACATTGAAATGAGGAAATGGAAAGAAGCTATTCCTCCTTTAGAAAAAGCCATAGAGCTTAATCCTGATAACGCCAGTGCTTACTACAATATTGGACGGGCCTATGAAGAATTAAACGATTATGAAAAAGCGGTAGAAAACTATAAAAAGTATATAGAATCTGAACCACAGGACTTAAAAGATACTTATCTGCGCCTGGGAATCGCACAACTGGAGACAGAAGATTTCCAAGGGGCTGCAGATTCCTTACAAAGAGCCATCAAGAATAATCCTGATAATGACAATTTAAAGTACAGACTCGCAGAAACATATCAGAAAATTGAACAATATGAGGATGCTGCTAAAATATACACTACCTTAGCAGAAGATAATCCTGATGATGCCAAAGTCTATTTCAATATGATGATCAAAATGTATGATGAAGCCAATATGCCTGATAAAGCCATTGAATCTGCTAAAAAACTCATAGAACTTCAACCCGAGAGTGCAGATGCCTACTATAATGTCGGCTATATGTATGTGAAGCAAGAACAGTATCAGGAAGCCATTCCCATTTTTAAGAAAGCCATTGAATTGAATCCTGACTTGGAATATGCCTACCAAAATCTAGCAGTGTGTTATTCAAAAATCAATCAGCATTCCAACTCTATTCAAATATTAAATCAACTTGTTGATAAATACCCAAATAATACTGATGCCTGGTTATCCATTGCTGTGAATTACTTAAAAATGAAACAATGGCGCGCTGCAATCGATCCCCTTCGTAAGACCATAGAATTAGAGCCTAATAATGCTCAAGCTTACTACAACCTGGGAATAGCTTATCTCAATCTAAGAGATAATGCGAGCGCACGGCAAGTCTATTTGCAGCTCAAAAAGATCGACCCGGGTATGGCACAGAGACTTTTAAAATATTTCAGATAATTAAATTATAGTTTCTAAGATCTGTTCTATCTGCAGGAAAATTGACAATAAACTATTTCTATGATAGAAATGAGCTTCAGAGTCAATTTATCCAAAAACTGCTAATAATCTTTTTAATATCTTGTTTAGCACTATATTTTAAAGATCAGAGAAATTTATAAATAAAAAACAGGGCAGGTGGCGAAATTGGCATACGCGCTAGGCTTAGGACCTAGTTCCTG
>CAYPCL010000065.1:0-2545 GCA_964409215.1 uncultured Candidatus Saccharibacteria bacterium
CATGCTGAGGAAAAACCTCCAGACACTGTTTGAATTTTTTCTCTGCTTTATTGAATTTTTCTTCTCTATAGAGCTTCTTTCCTTCTTCAAAGTAATGAACCGACATCTCATAGTTTTCATAAAGCTTTTTTTCATTCATGTAAAAGTCCTTTTGAGCAAAGCTTAGACTTGAAGTTAGTGCTAAAAAAACAGCCATAAAAAAAGGAGCTGATTTTTTTATATGAATTTGACCTTTTCTCATTAGAGCTCCTTTCCCCTATTTATTTAGTCCACATTATAGTACCAATAAACTCCTAAATCAATCCTGATATCTTGCATAATTTAGTTTAAAGTTATATTATATTGAGTAAAGACAATGAGAAAATATACCTTACTATTCATAACCGTGATTATCATGACAATGCTGTGCTCTGTCATGATTCGTGCAGAGAAAAAATCTCCCAAAGACCTTCCGGAGAGATACCGCATCTGGCTTGAAGAAGAAGTGGTCTATATCATCACTGAAAATGAAAAAGATGTCTTTCTTCAGCTTGAATCTGACCGGGAAAGGGATATGTTCATAGAAGCCTTCTGGAAACAGAGAGATCCCAATCCTAAACTTCCCGGAAACAAATTCAAGGAAGAGCATTACCGCCGCATAAAACACGCCAACCAGGTTTTCGGTCGTGAGGCTCCAGGACCAGGATGGCGGACTGCCAGGGGAAGAATATTCATTATCCTGGGAGATCCTGATTATATAGAAAGATATGAAAATGATTCTGAGATCTATCCCACCATCATTTGGTTTTATGAAGGCATGGCTGAGTACGGACTCCCTAATTCCTTTAATGTGGTGTTTTTTAAAAGAGGGGGAATGGGAGAGTACGAACTTTATTCTCCTATAAAATTCGGTCCTCAGCATCTTCTTACTCTATATACCGGAGACCCTACAGATTATTTGTCTGCCTACAACAAACTTATGAATATCGAGCCTTCGGTTGCCCGAATCTCCCTCACCCTTATTCCTACAGAAATCCAATACATAAACTCCCCATCCATAGCCTCCGAAATCCTGATTTCCCAGATGATTCCAGAAGCCCCTCATGAAAAAGTCAAAGACACCTATGCCAAGAAGCTTCTAAAGTACAAGGACTTTATCAAAGTCGATTATTCAGCTAATTATATTGAAAGCGATGCCATGGTCAGAGTCATTCAGGATGAATCTGGAATGTTCTTTGTTCATTACTTGATCGAACCCAGTCAATTTTCTGTTGAAAATGTCGAAAACAACTATTTCAGCAATTTTGAAGTCAATGGAAGTATCACCAATTCAGAGGGAAAAATCATTTATCAATATGAACGGAAAGCCCTGATTGAACTCACACCTAGCCAACTTAAAAATATCCGACAAAAGTTATTCAGCTTTCAGGATTTGTTTCCCTTAATAGAAGGCAGTTATAGACTTGACTTATTGATGAAAAATACGGTATCCAAAGAATTCACTTCTTTTGAAGTCTCATTAAATATTCCCAGCTCTTCTTCGCTTATCATGAGCGATCTGACTTTAGCCAATAGGGCTGTGGAGAATTCTAAATACCAAGGAAATATCAAGCCCTTTCTTTTCAGCGACACCCAACTTGTTCCCTCTCCCAGAAATGACTTTTGTCAAGACGAGACTCTCTATCTCTTTTTTCAGGTTTTTGGGCTGAATAAAAAGCTGGAACAAGAAGGAATCTTAAGATACACTTTGTTTAAAGAAGATAAAGAAATCCATTCTTTTAAAGAAATCCGTTCTTTTAATAAAAACATCACTGCTTATGCAGACAAAACCTACTTTATTGAAGAATTTCCTCTTTCTGATTACTCACCAGCCAACTACAGGATCAAAGTCTCTTTATTGGATTCAAAGAAAAATGAAGTCCTTTCCTCCCAGAATTATTTTTATATATCTTTTTTTGAGGATCTCCCCAGACCTTGGGTGGTATCTTTTCCCATGCCTGCTTCAGATGATCCCATGTATGCCAACATTCTGGGTCTTCAAGCAAAAAACGCAGGAAATTTAAGCCGAGCTTGCTCCCTGTTGGAAAAGGCTTATAATGAAAATCCCGCCTCACCTAAATATGGACTGGACTTAACTCAATTTCTGTTTGAGAATAAAGAATTTCAGAAAGCCAAACAAATCGCTCTTCCCTTTGTTGAGCGGGAAAGAAATGAGTTTCTCTCATTGCTGGCACGCTCTCTTCAATCCCTTAAAGAATACGACCAAGCCATCCAATATTATAAAGAATATCTCTCTCACTTTGGGACCCACCTTCCCATTCTCAACTCCATAGGAGAATGCTATTACCGCTTGGGCAATTTAGAAGAAGCCCTGACTGCCTGGGAAAGGTCACTTGAGATCAATCCAAACCAGGAGGATTTGAGAAAAACTGTTGAATCCATAAAAAGGAACCAAAAAAAATGAAAAAAGAATTTATATATCCCCTAGTTTTTTTTTATTGTCTGGGCTTTTTTGAAGGCTGCGCCATCCGTCAACAAATAAAAAATCTCAGTCCTGAAAACAAAG